>JAXITB010000212.1:0-5371 GCA_034680305.1 Polaromonas sp.
CGGACCTTGCAGGTGAACCTTGCCGTCGAGCGCACACAGGCAGCATGGCCACTCGGCAGCCGGGTCCCCGTAGGCCAGCGAACCGCCCCAGGTGCCTGAGTTTCGGATGGCGCGGTGGGCAATGTGCGGCGCGGCCTGAGTCAGCATGGGCGCGTGTTGCGCCACCAGTGGGCTGTTTTCGATTTCGGTGTGGGTGACCAGTGCGCCGATATGCAGTCGCTGGCCGTCAATCCTGATGCCGCGCAGCGCCTTCAGCCCCGTGATGTCGATCACCAGACGCGGTTCGGACAGGCGCATGTTCAGCGTCGCCAGCAGTGTCTGGCCCCCGGCCAGGATGCGAGCGTCGTCGCCATGCTGTCGCAACAGTGCGAACACTTCCTCGATGGTCTTGGGCTTGACGTAATCGAATGCAGCGGATTTCAAGGGGTACTCCTCACGCAATGAATGAAAGTCGGGATCGTGTGGCTGCTCAGAGGCGCGCACCGATCCAAATGCCCAGGCCAGTGGCCAGCGAACCGAGAACAAACCATTTCACGCGAAGCCACTCGTCGGTGGCTTGTCGAGGCGCTGGCTGGCCGGCGGGTTGGCCGACAGACGGGGGTGCTGGCGCCGTACTCGACTGAGGCGACACGATGGGGTCGGGCTCGGACCCCGAAGGCGAAGGAGGCACCGGGCTGTCGCCAAGGCTTGGATCGGCCTGTGCAGAAGGCGCGATCCGCGCTTGAAAGGCGGCAAAAAACTGGTCGGCCATTTGCTTGGCCGCCGCATCGATCATGCGACCACCGACTTGCCCGAGCTTGCCTGCGACCGAGGCCTGAACGGTATAGCGCAGTCGGGTGTGCTGACCCTCGTCAGACAGCTCGACCTGCGATTGCCCGCGTGCCATGCCTGCAGCGCCGCCCGAGCCCTCGAAGCTCATTGCACAGCGCTCGGCCTCGACCGCATCGTCCATGCGAATGCGACCACTGAAGCGGGCTCGGACGGGCCCGACCTTGACCGCGACGCGGGCTGTTTTTTCGGTGGGGCTGACGACTTCGACGCCCTCGCATCCGGGGATGCAGGCAGCTAGGATCTCGGGATCGTTCAGGGCTGCCCACACCTGCGCACGCGTCGCGCCAATGACGAGATCGCCGGTCAATTCCATGACGCAGTCCTTGGGGTTTTTACGGGTGTTTTTGTTTACCAGTCGGTCAACAATACCGTAGGAATTTACCAATCAGTAAATAGCGTGCCCATCCAGAAAAACCCTGATCGACTGCGCAGCGTGCCAGCGCCGGCGGTTGCGCCCGCGCGGAGACGGCTGGGCCTGGCTGAGCGAGAGCGGCAAATCCTGGATGGCGCTATCCAGTTTTTTGCCGAAAAGGGTTTTGACGGCCAGCTGCGTGATTTGGCGCGCAGCATTGGGGTCACCCATGCGCTGCTCTATCACTATTTCCCGACCAAGCAGGCCCTGATCGACCGCGTCTACCTGGAGGTGTTCGAGGGACGTTGGCAGCCAGCTTGGGAGACGCTGCTCGACGACCGGGAGCGTTCGCCCGAGGACAAGCTGACCGCGTTTTATGCCGATTACGTCAACTCGGCGCTCACGCGCGAGTTCGCTCGCATCCTGGTTTTTTCTGGCTTGACGGATCACACCATCACTGACCGGTTTTTTTCCTTGCTGCGCCAGCGTCTGTTCACGCGGCTGATTCGCGAGACCCGGCGATTTCGTGGGTCGAGCAGTCGGGCCAAGGCCAGCGAGCGCGAGCTCGAACTCCTCATGGGCTTGCATGGTGGTTTTTTCTACATCACGATGCGGCGTTGGATTTATGGGCAGGTGGTCTACACCGATGCGGCCCCCGAGCGCTTTTCCGATGCGCTGGTTCGCGACCGGGTGCAGGGCTATCTGCTGGCCAGCCGGGCACTGTTCGCGGACCCGTCGCAACTGACCAGTCAGGCCGCCGGCTTGGCCCCGGCTGCGCCGGCTGAGCCCAAAAGGAGGCGTGCTTGACGCCTGCTTTGCCGCCCCTTTTTTGTCCGCTGCGGTCGTCTGGCCGTGGCTTTACCCCTGCGCGGCTGCGTCCAGTCGCCACTTACCCGCAAGGAGATCGCATGAAGGCTAACCAGTTTGCCCTGTCCGGGCTGATCGCGCTTGTTGGCGCACTTGGCGCTGGCAGCGCTGCCGCGCAGCAGGCCATCACCGTCAATATTGGATCAAGCCATCCGGTGGCCAATATCTGGGCTCACGCCATGAAAGAGGTGTTCCAGCCCGAGGTGGACAAGCTGCTCAAGGAAGGCGGCAACAGGTACCAAATTCGCTGGCGCGAGAACTACGGCGGCACGCTGTACAAGTTCAACGAGACGCGCGCCGCTGTCAAGGATGGCATCGTCGACGTGGGCATGGTGGGCACGGTCTGGGAAAACTCCGCCATGCCGCTGCAAAACGTGACTTACTTCACGCCGTTTGCCACCACCAACCACGAACTGCTGATTGAGATCTTCGACAAGCTCAACGCCAACCACCCGGCACTGCGGGCCAGCTGGACCGCGCAGAACATGGTGCCCCTGTCGAGCCTGATCACCGACAGCTACGATGTCTATGCCAACTTCCCGGTCACCAACATGGCCGCATTGCAGAACAAGAAGATCCATGCGCCGGGCACTTCGGCCAACTGGATGCGCGATACCGGCGCCACGCCGGTGGAAGGTGCACTGACCACCTACTACACCAACATCCAGACGGGCGTGACCCAGGGCGCGCTCAGCTTTGCCAGCGGCATCGCCCCGGCCCGGGTCCACGAGGTGGCCAAGCATCTGACCCGTGTGGACATTGGCGCGATGTACTTCGGCAGCGTCGCAGCCAACAAAAGCTTTTTTGACAAGCTGCCCAAGGACGTGCAGGACGCCTTCGTCAAGGCAGGTCGCGCCACCTCGGTGGCTCACGGCAAGCATGTGACCGCATCGGCTGCTCGCGCGATGGACACGATGAAGGCCGCCGGCCTGCAGATCACCGACCTGCCGGCGGCCGAGCGCGCCAAGTGGATTAACGGCCTTCCCGACATCACCGGCCCGTGGCTGCAGGCCACCGGGGATGCCGGCAAGTCGGTGCTGCGCGCTTACTTTGATGAACTGCGCAGCCGCGGCATCAAACCTCTGCGCGACTGGGACAAGGCGGCTCGCTGATCGCCGCTCGAGGCCCCGACCTCGGCCCGTCCCCCTTGGCCTCACCCGGCGGTGAAGTCGGGGCGGGCGGGCTTCCAACCTGAAAGAATCACTCACCATGGCTGCTTGCGCCGACCTTGAAGCTCCTGCGCCCACCGCGCGCCATCCGCTGGACCTGCCTGCCCAGGCGCTGGCCTCGATCGGCACGGTCTGGATCTTCGTGATCATGTGTCTGGTCGTGGCCGACGTGATTGGCCGCGACTTCCTTGACAGCCCGATCACCGGCGTGGCCGAATTTTCGGCGCGCTCAGTGGCGTCCATTGTCTTCCTGCAATTGGCCGCGGCGGTGTGCAGCGGTCGCATGACCCGCAGTGACTTCCTGCTCAACCTGATTGGCAAGCGATCGCCGGCCGCAGTGATGGCGCTTGATGTGTTCAACGCTCTGGTGGGCGCGGCCTTGTTTACGGCGCTGGCTTTGATGGCCTGGCCCGAGTTTCGCAACTCATGGGTCAGCAGCGAGTTCTACGGCGTGCAGGGCGTCTACAGCGTGCCCGCCTGGCCGTTTCGTGGCCTGATCATCGCCGGCTCGGCGGCAGCGGCTCTGTGCTATCTGCTGACGATTCCCGGGATCTTGCGTCAGCGCGGAAAGACCGGCCCGGTGGACGACCCGCTCGGAGGTGGTGCATGAGCGATCTCGGACTGGGCGGACTGCTCATCGGTGGCTTGGTGCTTCTGGTCCTGCTGGGCGTGCACATCGGCGTGGCGCTGCTGTCGGTCGGATTCTTCGGTGTCTGGTTGGTGCGCGACAACATCGACATGGCGATGCGCCTGATGTACATGGCCGCATACAACGGCGTGGCCGACTACATTTTCGCCACCATCCCGCTGTTCGTGCTGATGGGGCTACTGGTCAGCATCTCGAACGTCGGCAAGGACACCTTCACTGTGGCCGAGGTGCTGCTGCGCAAGCTGCGCGGCGGCCTGGGCGTGGCCACCGTGGCGGCCAACACGGTGTTCGCGGCGGTCACCGGCGTCTCGATCGCCTCGGCAGCGGTGTTCACCCGTGTGGCGGTGCCCGAGATGGTCCGCCACGGGTATCGCACCACCTTTGCCACCGGTACCGTCGCAGGCAGTTCTGTGCTGGGCATGATGATCCCGCCCAGCCTGCTGATGATCATTTATGGCGTGCTGGCCGAGCAATCGATCGGCAAGCTGTTTATTGCCGGCGTGATCCCGGGCTTCCTGTTGGCCATCGTGTTCGCGGTGATGATCATGCTGATGGCGCGCTTTGCCCCGGCCAGGGTGTTTGATCTGCAGCGCCAGGCCGAACTGGCGCGCCAGCAGCGGATCGACATCACGCTGACTGGCAGCCAGATGGCGGCCAAACTGGTTCCCATCGCGGCGCTGGTGGCGCTGGTGCTGGGCGGCCTCTACAGCGGCTTTTTCACGCCGACCGAGGCCGGTGGCGTGGGCGCCTTCGGTGCGCTGGTCATTGCGCTCTTGCGACGCTCGCTGGGCAAGGGCAACCTGTGGCGCGTACTGCATGAGACAGGGAGCGTGTCGTGCACCATCCTGATCTTGCTGGTGGCTGCGGCCTTTTACAGCCGCATGCTCAGCGTGGCCGGTGTGCCGGTGGCCATCGCCGACCTGGTGCGCGATGCAGGGCTGGGTCCTTATGGTTTCCTGGCGCTGTACATCGGTATCGTGCTGCTGCTGGGCATGATTCTCGACTCCAGTTCCATCTTGTTGATCATGACGCCGGTGGCCGCACCCATTGCACAGGCCTTTGGTTTCGACCTGATCCACTTCGGAGTGATCACCGTGCTGGCTGTCGAGATGGGCTTGCTGACACCGCCTTTTGGCATTTCGGTGTTCACCGTCAAGTCCACGCTCAATGACCCCCGGGTGTCGGTTGAAAGCATCTTTGCGGGAGCCATGCCGTTTGTGGGGGCGATGTTCCTGGTGCTGCTGTTGGTTTGCGCTTTTCCCCGGCTGAGTCTGGCTCTGATCTGACAGGGCCGCTGGCGCAGGTTTGCCGATCGGCAGCGAAGCTCAGTTCAGCGTGGCGTCAAGCCACGCAACTGCCGCTCAATTTCTTGCCGGCGCTGCCCCGGCGGCAGACTGTCGGCCGCGATGACCACGTCTTTGATCTGGTGAGCCAGCTTGAGCAGTGTGGCGGCGTCCTGCTCGGCGCTGTCACTGGGTCGGTGCAGCACGACGTTACAGGTCC
>JAXITB010000213.1:0-5363 GCA_034680305.1 Polaromonas sp.
AGATCGCCGGCCCGGAGCAACTCAGGCAAGTCCCGAAATGGGCGGTCAATTGGCCGGGTGGCTCGCCCGTCGAGCAGGCGCGAGGCCGATCGTTCGGCCGCGGGGTGCTGCGCGATCAGTTCGGTCGGCAGAGTGAAGTCGAAGTCGTCCAGCGTCCATTCACGGGGGGCTGACGCGGGTGGGTGGCCTGTTGGCCCATTGGGGGAGCTGGTCATGCGGCTTGAGGGCCGGACGGGCCCGTTCCAAGTTGAAGAGGCGGCGATTTTCGCACGGGTGCGATGCGCGTTGGCGCGCAAGCCGGGGCGGCCTGGCCCTTGCTGGATCGTCCGGAGCCAGGCCTTTGTGGGGCCTCAGCGCCTGGGGCCTGCCTTATCGGCCGGTGCGTGAGACTGCCGGCAGCGGAATGGCGACGTCACTGGTGTTGTTGCCAGCGGCGCTGGTCGCGACCAGGGGCTTTCTGATCTGGGCGCTGACCCGATAGGTGTCGCCCACGATGCCCTGAGCGCCGCCATAGGGCGCGGGATAGGCCAAGCGTTCGGCGGCAAAAGACCAGCCGGCTGGCGAGGCCAGACGGAACATGTAGCCCTGGTCTCCCGTGCGCGACCAGATCAGGCCGTTGGTCGGATTGTCGAGCTGGTGGGTATAGGTCACGCCACCTTGGGTGCTTCGGTAGGACTTGCTTTGGCCGGCGATGAGCGTGATCTCGCTGGCCCCCACGTTGCGTTTGAAAAACGAATTCGATGCGGGGGTGCTGTACGGTGCAAGCGGGTCATAGCCGGCTTCCCAGAAATCGTCGGCCTCAATGCGGCTGACTTGCGGCAAAGGCGCATCGGCCTCGACCTTGCTCAGCACCATCAGGCCTGTGGCCACGATGGGTGTGTCACCCTGCCCGGCGTTGTAGCTCAAGCCGGGGATGCGATACCTTTCAACCGCCAGAAACACGGTGGCACTGCCGCCGGATTTGTAGGCCATCACCTGGGCAATGAAGTTGCTTTGGGCATCCGTGGCGGCGTTTCGGCAGCGCTGCGCGCCGGAGTTGGTACCGCGCCCTGGAATCAGGATGGGCGTGCATTGGGTCGGGATCAATTGCATGTCGGCGTCTTCAAGGCCTGCACAAGTGGCGGTGGGGCCGCTGCTGCCCGAGGCGATGTCGCAGCGCCGTCCCTGGATCAGCGGCTTGCCGGGCGCGTTGATCGAGAACTCCAAAGGCAGCGCCTTGGCGAAGTCGACGGGGATGTTGTTGCCGAACAAGGAATAGACGTAGGTCCCCTTGAGGTAGGCCAGGGCCCCGTATTGCCCGGTCAGGCTGTCTGCGGTCAGTGAGGTGCTGGGCTGGATCGGAACCAGCACGCCGAAGGCGCTGGCCGATTGCCAGATGCCGATGCCGTTGTCGGAGATGCGAAATTCCCGCGCGTCTGCGGTGACGAAGCTGCAGCTCACGCTGCCGGCGGTGATGGCCTGGCTGGTGTTGTCACTGAGCCGTTTGAGCGTGCGCGCCCCGGCGCCCGATGTGCTGAAGTTGATCTCATGGGCCACGGGCGCGCCGCTGGAAAAGGAGTCAATCAACCAGACCAGTCCGCTTCGGGCGGCGGGGCACCCGGTCAGAAAAGTGCTCGACGAGTCGACCAAGTTGGTGACGCTGTCGCTCACGGCGACGGTGTTGTTGGCCAGTGCGGCGGCCAATTGCGACAAAGCCTTGTCGGCCGCGGCCAGCGTGGCCATGATGGCGTCGATGGCGCGATCCAGGACGGTGCCTTGCGCTTCGGCGGTGGCGGTTTTGAGTTGGCCCTTGAGCGGATCGACGTCCAAGGCGCTGCCAACGACGACCACGGCTTCTTGCGCGGCTTCGATGCCGATTGCCAGGTTGGCGGGTGTGATTTTCTCGAACTGCGCGGCCGGGTTGAGGAAGGCCGCCGCAGGCTCGGCCCCCAGCGCGCGGGCCACCACCAGATCGCTCAGTGGCGTGATGTGGGCCACCATGGCCGCGGCGTCTTTTTCCAGGGCCGAGTGGAAGACGGTCTTGGTGACCGGGTCGGTGGCCCGCAGCAGGCAGGGCCCTTGTCCGCCAGGGATGGTCAGGCTGTAGCGGCCATCGAGTCCGGTGGTGGTCGAGCCGCTGCCGACCTGGCACTTGACTTCGACGGAGCCCTGGGCGATAGCGGCGCCGGAGGCCGCCACGCCGGTGATGGTGTGCCCCGCGCCCCCGCCGCCGCCACAGGCGGTCAGTCCAGCGCCCAGGAGCAGGCAGAAGGTACGAAGTGCAACATTCATCATGGAACTTAAGCGGTGGTAATGACGGGTGTAACTAATTGATATCTTAAGTATTTTGTAAATTCTCTTAAAGGTCGTATCGTTAATTATTGTTAATGATTTCCTACAATCGTCGAATTTGTATCTTTTTGCCATCGTAAGGTGTCCTCTCACTGGGCCAAGGGGTTGGGGCGGTGGATGCACAATCGCTTCGCATGTCGACCAATGCCGCCGCAGGCCAGAGCAGCCGCGCTTCATCGCCAGCGCAGAAGGCGTTGCAAAAGCTTGGGCTGTCGCGCGACATTGACCTGGCTTTGCACCTGCCGCTGCGCTATGAAGACGAAACCCGCCTGACCCGCCTCAGCCAGGCGCGCGATGGGGAGACGGTGCAGATCGAGGCCCGCGTGATGCGCAGCGAGATCACCTTGCGGCCGCGTCGCCAGCTCAAGGTGCAGGTTGACGACGGCAGCGACACCTGTGTGCTGCGTTTCCTGAATTTCTACCCGAGTCATCAAAAGACCCTGACCGAGGGGGCCGTGGTGCGCGTGCGCGGCGAGATCCGTGGCGGCTTTCTGGGGCGCGAAATGGTGCACCCCAGCTTCAAGTTGGCCGGCGGCGAGCTGCCGCAAGCCTTGACGCCGGTCTATCCCACCGTGGCCCAGTTGCCCCAGGCTTACTTGCGCAAGGCCGTGCTGGGTGGTTTGTCGCGGGCCGACCTGTCCGAAACGCTGCCCCCTGATGCCTGGCCTGCGGCGCTCGGACCGATGTGGACGCTGCGCCAAGCGTTGGCGTTTTTGCACCAACCCAGCCCCGAGGTGAGTCTGGCCGAGCTCGAAGACCGCAGCCACCCGGCCTGGCAGCGTTTGAAGGCCGAGGAATTGCTGGCCCAACAGTTGTCGCAGTTGGAGGCTCGGCGGGCGCGCGATGCCATGCGATCGCCTGCGCTGTTGCCAGACAGCCGGGGCGGTGGTCCCCTGGCCGGGCTGCGGCAGCGTCTGCTGGACGCGCTTCCGTTTGCGCTCACCGGTGCCCAGCAGCGGGTGGAGGCGCAGATCGCGGCCGACCTGTTGCGTGAGCAGCCCATGCACCGCTTGCTGCAAGGCGATGTGGGTTCGGGCAAGACCGTGGTGGCCGCGCTGGCCGCGCTGCGCTGCATCGAGGCCGGCTGGCAATGCGCCCTGATGGCGCCCACCGAGATCCTGGCTGAACAACACTTTCGCAAGTTGGTGGGCTGGCTCGAACCTCTGGGCATACAAACGGCCTGGCTGACCGGCAGCCAAAAGGCGGCCGAGCGCCGGGCGGCCCTGGCCGCGATCGAGTCGGGCCAGGCATCGCTGGTGGTGGGCACCCATGCGGTGATTGAGGGCAAGGTGCAGTTCATCCGCTTGGCGCTGGCCATCATCGACGAGCAGCATCGCTTTGGTGTGGCCCAGCGACTGGCCCTGCGCAGCAAGATGACGCAGACCGAGTCTGGGCAGGCCTTGGAGCCTCACCTTTTGATGATGTCGGCCACGCCGATTCCACGCACTTTGGCCATGAGTTACTACGCCGACCTCGATGTCTCAACCATCGACGAGCTGCCCCCGGGGCGCAGCCCCATCGTCACCAAGGTGGTCAATCAGAGCCGGCGCGATGAAATCATTGCCCGCATCCGCGATCAGATCGGGCAGGGGCGCCAGGTTTACTGGGTCTGCCCGCTGATTGAGGAAAGCGAAGCGCTGGATCTGCGCAACGCGACCGAAACCCATGCCGAGCTGCAGCAGGCCTTGCCCGGCCAGCAGGTGGCCCTGCTGCATTCGCGCATGCCGACGGCCGACAAGAAAGCGGTGATGGCCGCTTTTGCCGACGGACAAACGGCGGTGCTGGTGAGCACCACCGTGATCGAGGTGGGGGTCGACGTGCCCAATGCCTCGTTGATGGTGATTGAACATGCCGAACGCTTTGGTTTGTCGCAGTTGCACCAACTGCGCGGCCGGGTCGGGCGGGGGGCGGCGGCTTCGGCCTGCGTGCTGATGTTCAGCACCGGCGACGCCCCGCGCCTGGGCGAGACGGCGCGGGCGCGCTTGCAGGCCATGGCGCAGACGCAGGACGGCTTTGAAATCGCCCGGCGTGACCTCGAGATCCGCGGGCCGGGCGAGTTTTTGGGCGCGCGTCAGTCGGGTGCGCCGCTGCTGCGGTTCGCGGATTTGGCCACCGATGTGCAGGCTCTGCAGTGGGCCCGCGCGCTGGCACCCCTGATGCTTGAGCGTCACCGACAGATGGCTCACCGCCATGTCCAGCGCTGGCTGGGCGGCCGCTCGGAGTTCGTCAAGGCTTGAGGCGGCGCGGCGGCTCCTTGGGGCCGGCCGGTCTTGACGGACAATGCGGCGCATGACGCTGACCGAACTCAAATACATCGTCGCAGTCGCTCGCGAAAAGCATTTCGGCAAGGCGGCCGACGCCTGTCATGTGTCGCAACCCACCCTCAGTGTGGCGATCAAAAAGCTCGAGGAGGAACTTGAGGTCAAGCTGTTCGAGCGCAACGCCAGCGAAGTCACGGTCACGCCCTTGGGCGAAGAGATCATTCGGCAGGCGCAGGCCGTGCTTGAGCAGGCCGATGGCCTGCGCGAGATCGCCAAGCGCGGCAAAGACCCGCTGGCTGGCGCCTTGCGCCTGGGCGTGATCTACACCATCGGGCCCTACTTGCTGCCCGACCTGGTGCGCCAGGCCATTGAGCGACACCGTCAGATGCCCTTGATCCTGCAGGAAAACTTCACCGTCAAGCTGCTCGAGCAATTGCGCACCGGCGAGATCGATTGCGCCATCTTGGCCGAGCCGTTCCCGGACACCAATCTGGCCATCGCGCCCTTGTACGACGAGCCTTTTGTGGCAGCGGTGCCCAGCACCCATGCCTGGGCCCAGCGCAGCCGCATCCGCGCTGAAGACCTCAAAAATGAGACCATGCTTTTGCTGGGCAACGGCCATTGCTTTCGGGATCATGTGCTTGAGGTCTGCCCTGAATTTGCGCGCTTTTCCAGCACGGCCGAAGGCATACGCAAAAGCTTTGAGGGCTCTTCGCTCGAGACCATCAAGCACATGGTTGCCGCTGGCATGGGCGTGACCCTGCTGCCGCG
>JAXITB010000214.1:0-5357 GCA_034680305.1 Polaromonas sp.
CCTGAGGCTGCTCGGGCTCAGGGCGCTCGCTGCAGTTGCACCGGCCCGTACCAGGCCCGCACTGAACCACCGGTGTTGTCGGAGTCGGTCATGATGCCGACGGCCATCAGACGGCCGGCAGGCTCGCCAAAAGCCTTTTCAAAATCGGCCCGAATGTCGCGCTGGTAATCGAGCCAACGGTTCAGACCGGCCGGACCCGACTCGATGACCATCTTGCGGATGCGCTCGGTGCGCCGACTGCTAACGACTGTCCCCACCGGTATCTGGTTGGACCACACATACATGAGTGTGGCATAAGGCATCTCCTCCCCGGTGAGCGATCGGGCCAACTCCGAGAGCATGGCATCGCGGGCCGACAGGCGGCTGCGGTCGCCGTCAAAGGCCAGCACGATGCGCACTGGAGAGTCACTGCGGGCCGCGTCGAGCAAGTCAGCTTGCGTCATCAGGCCAGCCACCTTCCAGGAAAACCGAATGGCCTGGATCTCGCCCGATGAGGTTTGGACCACCTTGCGCATCGCGCTGATGGCCCCGTCGGACTGCACCGCCATGGCCGGCCGGCCTTCGCGCCACACAGGGCTGTAGCGGTTCTTGCGTTTGCCCGGAAACGTCTGGTGCTGCCACAGGCTCTTTTCGTCAGCCTGGCTGCTGGGCCCTCGACCGGCCTGCTCCCAGGGCGTCGGGGCCTGCGACATCTGCTGCGCGGGCGGATTCGGTAGGCTGGCGCAACCAGACAGACCCAGCAGGAGCGCGATGCCCAGCACAATGGGCCAGAACCGATGGCGGCCAAAGCCCATGCCCACAGCGCTCATGTCCGCGTCGCTCATGAGCCAAACAGGTCGCCCGCCGCCTGCGACCGGCCTGCCGGCGCCGACAGGCCCAGATGCCGGTAGGCGGCCGTGGTGGCCACACGGCCGCGGGGGGTGCGCTGCAAATAGCCTTGCTGGATCAGGTAGGGCTCGATCACATCCTCGATCGTGCCTGACTCTTCCCCGATGCTGGCGGCAATGTTGTCCAACCCCACCGGCCCTCCGTCGAAGCGATGGATGACGGCCTCAAGCAGCTTGCGGTCCATGATGTCAAAGCCCTGCGGATCGACATCGAGCATGGCCAAGGCCTTGTTGGCGATCGCCAGAGTGATGGTGCCATCGCCCTTGACCTGGGCGTAGTCACGCACGCGCCTGAGCAGCCGGTTGGCGATGCGGGGCGTGCCGCGGCAACGCCGTGCGATCTCCAGCGCCCCCTCATCGGCGATCGGCACCTGCAGCAGACCGGCGCTGCGACGCACGATCAACACCAACTCCTCGGGCGTGTAGAACTCGAGCCGGGCCACGATGCCGAAGCGGTCGCGCAGCGGATTGGTCAACATGCCCGCCCGCGTGGTGGCGCCGACCAGAGTGAAAGGCTGCAGATCGAGCTTGATGCTGCGCGCCGCTGGCCCCTCGCCGATCATGATGTCGATCTGGTAGTCCTCCAGCGCCGGGTACAGGATCTCCTCGACCACAGGCGACAGCCGGTGAATCTCGTCGATGAAGAGCACGTCGTTGCGCTCGAGGTTGGTCAGCAAGGCCGCCAGGTCCTTGGGTTTTTCCAGGACCGGGCCGCTGGTCTGACGCAGGTTCACGCCCAACTCATGCGCCACGATGTGCGACAGGGTGGTCTTGCCCAAGCCGGGCGGGCCGAACAGCAGCACATGGTCCAGGGCTTCGCCACGCTGGCGCGCCGCACCAATGAAGATCTCCAGTTGCTCACGCGCCTTGGCCTGACCGATGTATTCATCGAGCAACTTGGGCCGCAGCGCGCGCTCGAGCGCCTCTTCATGGGGCGAGGCCGGCGCTGCCGACAAGACCCGCTGGTGCGCGGGCGCAAAGTCGTCGGTTTGGATGCTCATGCCGTCTCGCTCACTTGGCCAGGGCCTTGAGCGCCAGTTTGATGCCTTCGCTCACGCCCACATCGCGAGGCAGGGACTTGAGCGCCAGTGCGGCCTCCTTGTCGCTGTAGCCGAGGGCCATCAGCGCCTGCTGGATGTCGCTGTGCGCGTCACTGACGGCCACCGCCGTCACGCCCAGGTCGGGGCCGAGCTTGCCCTTGAGTTCGAGCAGCAGGCGCTCAGCGGTCTTCTTGCCGATGCCAGGGACCTTGATCAGGCGGGCGCCGTCCTGTGCGGCCACCGCTTGCGACAAGTCTTGCACGCTCATGCCACTGAGCACACCCAACGCGGTACGCGGCCCGACGCCGGCAATCTTGATGAGTTGACGAAAGGCCGAGCGCTCGGCAGCCGTCCCAAAACCGAACAGGATCTGGGCATCTTCGCGGACCACGAAGTGGGTCAGCAGACTGACTGTCTCACCGACGGCAGGCAGGTTGTAAAAAGTACTCATCGGCACCAGAAGCTCATAGCCCAGACCCTGGCAGTCGACCAGCAACTCAGGGGGGTTCTTCTCGGCCAACTGGCCTGTGATGCGTCCGATCATGGGCAAATCTTATCAGTGCCACCGCAGTCGGTGCTTGCCACTGAGCCATGGCGCCACCGCACCGGGCAAACCGGGGACAATCGGCCGAGGGTCAGCCATCCGGTGCGACCCGGAAAGAGGCTTGCTTGATCCTTCGCCACACGTTCACGCCACTGAACAACAACCGCCTGACTCACCTGTGCGGCCCCACCGACATGCACCTGCGCAGCATCGAGACAGCCTTGCAGGTGCGCGTCGCTCACCGCTTCGAGCAATTCAAAGTCGAAGGGCCCAAAGCGCAGGCCGAGCAGGCCATGCAAGTGCTGCAGGCCCTCTATGAGATGGCCAGTCGGGCCATCCCTGCCGAGCAGGTGCAACTCATGCTGGCAGGTGACATGGCCGTGCAGACAGACGGTACGCCGGTGCTGAGCACCCGCCGGGCCGACCTGCGGGCCCGAACCGGCAACCAGTCGCACTATTTGCAGGCCATCGCGGCGCATGACATCACCTTTGGCATCGGCCCGGCCGGCACCGGCAAGACCTATCTGGCGGTGGCCTGTGCGGTCGATGCGCTGGAGCGCCAGGCGGTGCAGCGCATCGTGCTGACGCGGCCGGCCGTTGAGGCCGGTGAGCACCTGGGATTTTTACCGGGCGATCTGTCGCAGAAGGTCGACCCCTACTTGCGCCCTCTGTATGACGCCTTGTACGAACTCATGGGTTTTGACCGGGTGCAAAAAGCCTTCGAACGCCAACAGATTGAAGTGGCACCGCTGGCCTTCATGCGCGGGCGCACGCTCAATCACGCTTTTGTGATTCTGGACGAGGCACAGAACACCACGCCCGAGCAGATGAAGATGTTTCTGACCCGCATCGGCTTTGGCAGCAAGGCGGTGGTCACCGGGGACGTCAGCCAGATCGACCTGCCAGCCCAGCAAATGAGCGGCCTGATCCATGCCGAGCGCGTGCTGCAGCGCATCGACGGCATCGCGATCACCCGCCTGACCAGTGCCGACGTGGTGCGCCACCCCCTGGTGGCGCGCATCGTCGACGCCTATGACCGCTACCGCACGCCGGCCAGTGCCGATGCGGACGCCTCGGCCACCGCCCTGTCGGGCCCATCGCGGCGCAGCCGGCGCCAGGCCAGTTGATGTCGGTCATGAGCGCAGACCTGCCTGGCCTGTCACTGAGCTTGCAGTTTGGTCCCTTCCCGGGTCAGGCTGCGCACAGGCAGATACTGACGCGCCGCCGCGTGCACCGCTGGATCGCCCATGCGATGCAGGGGCCGGCCGAAGTGACGGTACGAATCGTGGGCGAAGCCGAAGCGCGCGAACTCAACCGCAGCTACCGGGGCAAGGATTACGCCACCAATGTGCTGACCTTTGACTACGCGAAGAAACCCATCGTTTGCGCTGATCTGGTGCTGTGCGGACCGGTCGTCGAGCGCGAGGCCCTGGCCCAGGGCAAGCCATTGCAGGCCCACTATGCGCATTTGCTGATCCACGCCAGCCTGCATGCCCAGGGCTATGACCATGAAGGCCCCGGCAGCAATGCGCTGGAAATGGAGGCCCTGGAAATCCTGCTGCTGGGCGCGCTGGGTCTGCCCAATCCCTACTGAGCCCTGGCAGCCGGCGGGGCGATGCGCAGTGGCAGCGTGACTGGCCCGTCGTTGATGAGATGCACCTTCATGTCAGCGCCAAAGCGGCCGGTGGCCACGGGTGCGTGCTGCGCCCGCGCGCTGGCCAGCAGGTGGTCGAGCAGTTCACGCGCCAGCGCAGGTTCAGCCGCACCGGCAAAGCCGGGCCGATTACCACTGGACAGGTCGGCGGCCAGCGTGAATTGACTGACCACCAGCAGACCGCCGCGTTCACCACGCCCGTCGAGGTCTTGCAAGGAACGGTTCATGCGGCCCGTCTCGTCCGGGAAGATACGCAGCTTGAGCACTTTGGCCAGCAGCCGATCGGCTTCTTCGGTGGTGTCGCCCGGCTCGGCGCACACCAACATGAGCAGACCACGGCCGATCTGGCCCAACACCTGCCCGTCGACCACGACGCTGGCCTGGCTGACCCGTTGCAACACGCTGATCATTTCAGGTCCTTGGGATCGTCAAAATGCGCCTCCACATCGCTGGGCAAGAGCTGAATGGTGGCGCGCAAGCCCGGCACCGCACTCATCAGCGCCTGCTCGACACTGGTTCTCAGGGCCGCAGCGCGACCCAGGCTCCAACTGGCCGGCATGTGCATGTGCATATCGACAAAGCGACGCTGACCCGCCTTGCGGGTGTTGACATGGTCGAAGCGGATGATCACCGCCTCGCCGCGCTGGTGGGCAAAACCGGCCAGCACTTCGTCAATGGTCTGGCGCACTGCGGGCTCCAGCGACTCGTCCATCAAGCCCTGGGCTGAACGCCAGATCAGGTGCACGCCCTCCTTCAAAATATTGAGGGCCACCGCAATGGCCACCAGCGCGTCGAGCCAGAGCCAGCCGGTCAGGGCCACCAGCCCAATGCCCGCGACCACGCCGGCCGATGTCCAGACATCGGTCACCAGATGCCGGGCATCGGCTTCCAGCGCCAGCGAGCGATGCTCGCGTGCCGAGCGAAACATGACCCAGGCCAGCAGGCCATTGAGCGCCGAGCTGACGATGGACAGCGCCAGTCCCAGGCCCACGGATTCCAGCGGCTGGGGATCGAACAACCGATGCCCAGCCGTCCAAACAATGGCCAAGGCCGCCACAATGATCAGCACACCCTCGAAACCCGAGGAAAAATACTCGGCCTTGTGATGCCCATAGGGGTGGTCTTCGTCGGCCGGCCGCTCGGCGATGGTAACCATCGCCAGGCCAAACACCGCACTGGCCAGATTGACCAGCGACTCCATGGCGTCAGACAGCAGCCCCACCGAATCGGTC
>JAXITB010000215.1:0-5348 GCA_034680305.1 Polaromonas sp.
CGCCCTCAGCGCCTTGCCGCGCATCAAGAACTTACACCACTTCCTGGGACATTAGCCAGCCTTTTGTCTCTTTTGCAATCGAAAGCTAAAGGTTGTCGCCCTTGTGGATAACCTGCGCAGCGGCCAGATTCAAGGTGATCTGACGATCTGTGGCGACAGCGGCTTGTCCGCTATCTTGGATTTACATCCTCAAGCCATCGGTGTGCTGTGCTGTCAGTCAGACGGAGCAACGGGTCACTTCGCCCAGGTTTGGCAAGCAACGGGGCGGCCATTGCTCAACATGTTTGAGGTCATGCGCGCAAGCGGCTTTGAATCCGGCGAACATTACTACAGTCATTTTCAAAACAAGTCGGAGATTGCACATATTTACCAGCACTGCTGGCCGTATTTTAAGGATATCGAAAGCCAGCGTAGTTTTCTAAGTTTGCTGCTGTTTCGCGCGACCTTGGCACAGCCCTGGCTTGAGGCGGTTCGTTTGCCTTATAAAGATATGTATTTCTTCACTTCCGGACTTGGTATTTCCGACACCGAGGTTTTTGTGGATGCAGGTAGTTTCTACGGGGACAGTCGCGGTCATTTTCTTCGCCGGGTCGACGGGCGTTATCGACATCTTCACGCCTTGGAGCCCGACCCACTTAATTTTGAATTGCTTGTGCGCAATTTCGGTCATGCCGACCAGTGTTCATTGCATCAGTGCGGGCTCTGGAGCCATGACATGCAGACCCAGTTCCAGATCGGTGGGTTAGGCAGTCGAATGGACGTTCAAGCTGGTGAGGTCCCGGTCCAACTTAGAGCCTTTGATGATCTCGGTCTCTGTGAGGTCACGCTCCTGAAGATGGACATCGAAGGCTCTGAGGCCCCTGCACTGGCAGGCGCTTGTCGAACCTTGCAGTCCTTCAAGCCCAAGCTGGCTATTGCCGCCTACCACAAGGCCGATGACCTGCCCGTGCTGATCGATGCCATCTGTGCTATTCGGGACGACTACCAATTCACCTTGCGGCATCATTCCCCCTTCTTCAGGGACACGGTTCTGATGGCCCAATGAAAGAGTGTTAAATGAGTCTAAGAGCTTAGACTATTGGTTTAGTGCTCGCCGGTGCGGCCGGTTAGGCCAAAAACCCACCATCGACACACAGCACCGAGCCCGTAATCCAGCGGGCCGTATCGGCCAGCAAAAAGTTGATGGCGGCGGCCACGTCCTCGGGCTGACCAAAGCCCAGCGGGTGCATCGCAATCACTTTCTGGAAGTTTTCTTCCGAGAGGATTTCTCTGAACTGCTCGGACATGGGGGTATCGACCATGGCCGGTGCCACCGCATTGACGCGGATGCCGTCGCGGACCAGCTCTACGCCCAGGCCCTTCACAGCAGAGACGATGCCGCCCTTGCTGGCGGCGTAGACCACATTGCCGGGGGCGGTGCGTAGCGCCGCTGAAGACGACACATACACCAGCGATGCCTGTGGCGCGTGACAGGCCTTGAGCCGGAAGGCTTGGGCGAGCATCAGTGCCGCACCCAGGTTTTGCGAGAGGATGTCTTGCACGAAGGACGGGTTAACGGCCTGAATGGGCCGTGTGGCCTGAACGGCGGCGCAATGCGCCAGTCCATGGAGGGGGCCGACTTCGGTACACACCTTCTTGAGCCAGGGCATGATCTGATCGAGCTGTGAAAAGTCGAAGCTTTGGCTCAGGTGTCCGCTGCCGTACAGTTCGGTTAGTACACCCGCCAAGCGATTCTCGTTGCGGCCGCAGATCACCAACCTCGCCCCCAAGCGCGAGGCATAAATGGCGGTGGCGCGGCCTATACCGCTGCTGGCGCCGGTCACCATGATGGTCCTGCCCACCAGGGACATGGGGTTGAAGTCAGGGACGGTGGCGGTTGTCATGCGGTCTGTCCTGCCATACGTGTCATGTAAGCGCGCTGAAAATGGGCGATCCGGCCTTCGAGTTCGCCCAGCATGAGTGGCCGGTTGTCGGGTAAGTCCCGCATGCCGGCTTGAACCTGGGCGCAGATGTCGCGGTCTTCGTTGCGCACGGCCTCTGAGAAGGCCTTGAGTGAATCGATCACCATGCTGCGGGCAGCGCGCCCGTTGTTCTGGGCCAGCCATGCGGTGCTGTTGATGCGCAGGCTATTCGTCGACAGTGGCTCAAAGGTCTGGAAGGTCAGAAACGCGCCATAGCTGTAGGTCACGACGATATTAGGGAAGATCAGGAAGTTGCCGTAGCCGGGGTAGCGTGTGCTGGGCTGCAGGCCAATGGCTTTTTGTACATTGCGCCACCACTTGAGCGAGGCTTCCTTGAGCGGGCCGGTGTATCGGCTGTGTTCGGCGTCGGTCGAAATGTCCAGATCCAGCGGCAAGATCATGCCGAAGGTGTCGGGGTGGACCAGCGGAACATGGTAGCCCTCGGCGGCATTGTCCATGCCGACCTTCCAATTGGCCGCCCATTCGAAGCTGGCTGTCTCAAAGCGGTCGGGGCAGACTTGGCTGATGTGCAGCAGGTCATCGTGAAAATTTCCTAGAAATTCTTTGAGCGTCGGGCCCTCGGGGCTCATGCGAACAAAGACGAAATGGCCGACGATGTCGACGACATAGCCTTTAAGTGCAAGCCGCTTTTTGTCAGGGTCTTCAAAACCGAAGCATTGCCGGTTCATGGGAATGCCGCTGGGCAGGCCCTGGGCATCAAACGTCCATCCGTGATAGGGGCACTGCAGCGGCCGATTGCCACAGCGCTGGGTCTGAATGCGGGAGTAGCGGTGGGAGCAGACGTTACGGAAAGCCCGCAATTGGCCGTGAAAGTTTTGCACCACGATGCCCCGATCGCCGATCTGTGCGGTCACGAAGTCATGGTGGTTTTTCAGGTCTTCGGTAAAGCCCACGCAAAGCCAGCTGGGCTCGAAGACGTGCTTCATTTCAAGCGGAAAGACATCATCCCGAACATAGTGGTCCGGGGGGATGCTACCCAGATGGGCATCGAACGCGGAGACGGTCATCAATACAAATCCACTTGCGGTCGGGGCATGGCGCTAGTGCGCATTTTGACCGCACTCCAGGACCAGCCCACCCCAAAGCCCACCATCACCAACTCGCGCGCCTGCGTCAGGCTGTCGGCCAGTTGGTCGGCGATAGTCAGAGGAATCGATGCCGATGAGGTGTTGCCATAGCGTTCCATGGCCACAGGGGTCTTGGCCTCCGGCAGACCGCTTTTCTTGGCAAGATGTTTGAGCATCATCTGGTTGGCTTGGTGCAGGACGAAGTGATCCACCCCGTCGACATTGGTCCCGGCTGCTTCCAGCAGTTGAGCAATCAGCGGAGGGACGTTCTTGAGGGTGAAGTTGAAGACTTCTATGCCGTTGAGATGCAGGCGCGCAGCCTTGAACAGCGTGGCCTGCGTCGATTCGTCATGGGCGATTACGGGTGGCACCAGCGGCTTGCGCAGCGCCCCGGCCTCCACCAGGATGTGCTGCGCGCCGGCGCCATCGGTGCCAAACACACCTGTCCAGGGGCTGGCCGACGGATCGATCTCTAATGCGGTGGCCGAGCCGGCATCGCCGAACAGGGGAATGGTGCCGCGATCGCCAGGCATTAGCTTGGAGGTGCTCACGTCTCCGGCCAGCACCAGAGCGCGTGCCGGACGGCCACTGATTTGCAAAGTTTTGAGCAATGAGGCTGCCGTCCACAGGCCATAGGCATAGCCTGAGCACCCGAGATTGATGTCAAAGGCCAAGCAGGGGCCGAGGCCAAGGCGGTTTTGCAGGGCGCACGCCGTCGAGGGTATGACGTAA
Organism: Polaromonas sp.; assembly: GCA_034680305.1. Lineage (GTDB taxonomy): Bacteria > Pseudomonadota > Gammaproteobacteria > Burkholderiales > Burkholderiaceae_C > Polaromonas. The sequence continues at coordinate 3,782 of JAXITB010000215.1, forward strand.
TCGCCGCTTTGGGTGACGAGCACCAGAACGTCGATGCTGTCTTTAGACCAGTGGAGATCTTTCAACAGATTTTCCGCAGCGCGCTGGCACAGGTCGGAGGTACAGACGTCTGGCGGGGCGATATGTCGGCTTCGCACGCCAATGCTTTTTTGCAGCCGTTCGCGTTCGCTGGCATCGTCGATCAGCTTTTCATCCTCAAGCGTCCGGCTTGTCGCGGGCACGCAGGCGCGCAGGCCTCGCAGTGCGACGCCGGTCAGTTGGCCTATGGTCATGTGCTTGCCCCTTCAACCATGTCTTCCAGCAGCGGCTCACCCCGCTTGATATCGCGTGTGGCAGGCTTACCCAGCACATCCCACAGACGAGCCGGAGGCAGACCCAGTCCCGGCCGAATGGAGCGCACGTGTTCGCCACCAAGGCGCTCGCCCTTGACCACGTCGCGCACAACATACAGGGAACGTCGAAATTGCCTGGACCCTTGTTCGCTGCCCAATGTCTCAAAGTGGGCGCGCCCCAGCGCTTGGTGCGCCAGCTTGCAGTCGGTCACTAGAGCTTTGAACTCATGAGGCTCCAGACTGAAACCGGCGTCCGGTCCGCCATCGGCGCGTGCCAGAGTGAAATGTTTTTCAATGACGCAAGCGCCCAAGGCAATGGCCGCCACGCTAGCGGCCGAGCCCATGGTGTGATCAGACAGCCCGGTGGGGCAGGCGAATTCTTTTGCCAGGGCTGGTACGGTCCGCACATTGGCATCACGGATGTCGGCCGGATAGTTGCTCACGCAATGGAGTAAAACCAGTTCCTGGCAGCCGTGTTGGCGGGCTGTTTCAACGGCCGCCTTGATCTCAGCGTGGTTGGCCATGCCCGTTGACATGATGATGGGTTTGCGCTTAGAGGCGATATAGGCCACCAAGGGCAGATCGATCATTTCAAAGGATGCAACCTTGTAGGCAGGCGTGTTCAGCTCTTCCAGCAGGTCTACCGCTGTGGTGTCAAAGGGCGTCGAGAAAATGCTCACGCCCAGTTGTTTGGCGCGTGCGAACAGGGCAGGGTGCCAGTCGTAGGGGGTATAGGCCTCGCCATAGAGTTGGTAGAGGCTCTTGCCGTCCCAGAGTCCACCACGCAACCAGAACTCGGGTCGGTCGCAGTCGATGGTGATGGTATCTGGGGTGTAGGTTTGCAGCTTGATGGCGTCGCAGCCGGTGGCTGCGGCCGCATCAATCATGGCCAGCGCTCGGTCCAGGCTGCCGTTGTGGTTGCCGGAAAGTTCACAAATCACATAGGGCTCATGCTGGGCGCCAATGGCCCGACCTTGAATGTGAATCTCGTCTCGGTTCATAGGTGTATTCCTGCGGTGGGCTGGCTGATACCTGTCGGATTTCCGTCCCAATCCTTGTCGTACCCAAACCTCTTGCGAAACTCATGCCAACGTTCCCGCGTCAGTTCGAACCAGAGCACATCGGCAGCGGTCTGCGATGGGGGGGCGTCCGCAGCGGGCAGGTAGCCATTGAATGCTTGGAGTTTGACCGTGCGTGCGTTGCTTCGCATGACCTGGTTGACCAGTTTTTTCAGA
>JAXITB010000216.1:0-5335 GCA_034680305.1 Polaromonas sp.
AGGAGGCTTTGTAACGCCCTATTGCAATAGCCCCTGTATCTGACAGGGCCAGCCTCTCCATCGTGACATTCTGAGTCGATGTGTGGTCTGCCTGTATGATTTCCTCATGCTCGATGCGCGTCAGTTTGAAATGAGCGGCCGCGCCCGCAAGGTTCTGAGCTGAAACCAGACCAGCCATACCGATCAAGCCGACGGCCCAAACCTTTTTGAGGACGATCCCGACGAGGCTTTGAAGACCCAAGGTGAGCCGTCGGCGCCATGAAATTTCGGTCATTGGGGACAGCCTTTCGGAATCGGAGGAGTGAGTAACGCCGCGTCTCGGTGACTTCCTCCTGCAACGATCGACCTCAGGCCTTGACCTTACCCAGGATGTCCGAGAAAGTCTGAAATGTATCGGAAATTTGAATCAATGGCGCTTCTTTTGCGGCGTGCAAGAGTAAAGATTGGATAACTGGCGATGGATTCGAATCGACACGATGTTCAAGGGCTTAGACAGTTCGCCCTCAAACGACTCGAGCGACACATACCTATGGAAGATCAGCTTTGAGTCTGCAGTGAAGATGCCCCATGTTCCGGATGAAAGCCAGAACAACAGACCGGCTTTTGACTTGAGCCGGAGGAGGGAACCCCTCTCGGGCCTGCACATGTCAGGGCCTGACTTTGAATCGACTGGCGATTTCCTGCCCCAGATCAATCACCGCCATCGCGTAGTAGCTGCTCCAGTTGTAGCGGGTGATGACATAAAAGTTCTCGGTGCCGGCCACGAAGCTTGGCGCGTCGGTGCCGTTGAGCAGTTCAATGAGCGCCAGCGGGCCAGTGTGGGTCTGGGCCGCACCTTCGAGAACCGCCCCTTTTTCTTGGAAGGTGGCCGCGCTGAAGGTGGGCAAGATGTCGGGCGCCAGCAGGGTGCTCATGTCGGCGTCGGCCTTCAGGCGTACTGGGTAGTGGGTAGGCATACCGGTTTTCCAGCCGAAAGCTTTTAGGTAGTGGGCGATCGAGCCGATGGCGTCGCTGGGGCTGCTGCGCAGGTCGATGCGACCGTCGCCGTCAAAGTCCACCGCGAATGAGGCAATCGACGAGGGCATGAACTGCGGCAGACCACTGGCGCCGGCATAGCTCCCTAGGGTGCTGAAGGGTTCGGTGCGGTTTTGGCTGTGACTGACCATGAACTGCTCGAGCTCCTTGCGGAAGTACTGGCTGCGCTCGGCCGCTCGCGGGTGGGCGGCTGGAAAATCGAAGGCCAGGGTGCTGAGCACGTCCATCACACGAAACCGCCCCATGTCCCGCCCGTAAATGGTTTCGACTCCCAGCACGCCGACGATGATTTCAATGGGCACGCCATAGCGCGCCTCGGCCCGCGCCAGATCGGCCCGGTGCTCTTGCCAGAACTTCAAGCCGGCGTTGATGCGCAACTCGTCCAGGAATCGGCTGCGGTAGATGCGCCAGTTTTTGACGAAAGGCGATGTCGCCGGCTGCATGAGCGAAATCACGCTCGGCGACAGGCGGGCCTGGCCCAGCACCTGCCGCGTCCACTCGGGCGGCAACTGTCGCCGTTGGGCCAGTTCATCGGCAAACTGCATGGCCTCGCTCCGATCGGCGTAAGCCGGACCGCTGCCCACCAAAGGGACGGGGGGCTTGAGCGCGCCGGCGGGTTGGGCTTGGCGGGGTTTGGCCGCTGGCTTGGTGCTTGACTTGGCGGCCGGCTTGGCTTTTTTGGCGTCCTTTTTCTTGCTGCTGGGCTTGGCCGGATTGCTTGGGACGCTTTCTGGACGAACGGCCGGCATTGGGGGGTCGGCCGCCTGGGCGTGGGCCCCTGCGCTGGGCCCGATGGCGCAGAGCAGGGCGGTGCCGGCCAGCATCAAGGCCTGCCAGGCCGCTGCCAGCCGGAGGGCCTCAAGGGGCTGTACGGTTGGGGCTGAACCGGCGGTCTGCGTGGTAACCTCTTTGAACAAAAACGAGTCGGTGGGCGTCATGGCTGTCGTTGAGTTTGAGGGCTGCACCATAACCTAAATTGAAGACGCGGCCCTCGGCCGCCACCGACCATGTCCACCGCTTATTTCACGCACGCGATCTGCCATCGGCACGAGATGGGGCCAGGGCACCCGGAGTGCCCGCAGCGTTTGGCGGCCATCGAGGATCGCCTGCTCAAGACCGGCCTGGCCGACCTCATTGAGCGCCGCTCGGGCCCCGAGGCCCAGTTGGCCGATCTTGAGCGGGCGCACGATGCGCTGCTGGTCGCATCGCTGGCCGACTGGTCTGATCAGGCGGCCCGCTCGGCCGATGCGGGCGGCTCGCCCTGGGTTCAGATTGATCCCGATACCGCCGCCAACCGCCACACCTGGACGGCCGCGCTGCGCTCGGCCGGGGCGGTGATTGCTGCCACTGACGCGGTGATCGCCGGCGAGGTCGACAACGCCTTTTGTGCGGTGCGCCCGCCCGGCCACCATGCCTGCCGCTCTCAGGCCATGGGTTTTTGCTTTTTCAATAACGTGGCGGTGGGGGCCTTGCATGCGCTGGAGGTCCACGGCCTGAAGCGGGTGGCCATCGTCGACTTTGACGTGCACCACGGCAATGGCACCGAAGACATTGTGGCCGGCGACGACCGCATCCTCATGGTCAGCTTTTTCCAGCATCCCCTTTACCCCTACAGCGGTACGGAGCCTGCAGCGTCCAACTTACTTAACTTGCCGGTGCCACCCTACACGCGGGGGCCGGCTGTTCGGGAACTGATCGAACAGCATTGGCTGCCCCGGCTGGAGGCGTTCGCGCCGGAGCTGATTTTCATCAGCGCCGGTTTCGACGCCCACCGAGACGACGAACTCGGCCAACTCGGTCTGGTGGAGGCCGACTATGCCTGGATCACCCGTTGCCTGATGGGCGTGGCCGAACGCCATGCCAGAGGCCGCATCGTCTCCAGTCTGGAAGGCGGCTACCATCTCGACGCGCTGGCGCGCAGCGTGGAAGCCCACCTGCGAGCGCTGGCCGATCTGTGACCTTTGCGGAGTTTGTGAGCCATGGCCAGTGTCAGCGGTTTTTTTGAGGGTTTGCGCCTGCAGGGCCTGGACGACTGGTTGACCCACTTCAGTCGTGCTTCGGTACTGATTGAATTGGGCGCCTTGTTGGGCTGTTTGCTGCTGGCCTGGCTGCTGGTGGTGGCCACCCGTCGCGCGCTGCCGGCCGAGTTGGAACTGCCGGTGTTGTTTGGACGGCGCCTGCTCGACGGGGCGCTGTTTCCTTTGGTTTTGCTGTTGTTGGCCTACGCAGCCCACGGCGGGCTCAAGGCGGCGGCGGTGCCGCTTTTTCTATTTCGCCTGGTCTTGCCGGTCTTGCTGTCGCTGGCGCTGATCCGGGTTGGGGTCAAGGTGCTGCAAGGCGCCTTCAAGCAAGCCCCCTTGGTGCGTCTGCTCGAGCGCTGGATCTCCTGGCTGGCTTGGCTGGCGGTGGTGCTGTGGCTCACCGGCCTGCTTCCGATGTTGCTCAACGAACTGGACGCCATCGTCTGGCGCGTGGGCGGCTCGCGTCTGAGCGCGCTGGACCTGCTGGGCGGGGCGATCACCGCTGGCGCGGTGCTCATCGTGTCTTTGTGGATCTCCTCGGCCATCGAAGACCGACTGCTGCGCAGGGCCAGCGGAGGTGACTTGTCTTTGCGTAAGGCAGTGAGCAACGCGGTGCGCGCCTTGCTGGTGGGCATTGGCCTGCTGCTGGGGCTGACGGCGGCCGGCATTGATCTGACTGCGCTGTCGGTTCTCGGCGGGGCCATCGGCGTAGGCGTGGGCTTGGGCCTGCAAAAGTTGGCGTCGAGCTATGTCAGCGGCTTTGTGATGCTGGCCGAGCGCAGCGTGCGCATTGGCGACAACGTACGCATCGATGGCTTTGAGGGCTGCATCACCGACATCAAGGCGCGCTACACCATCGTGCGGGCCTTGTCTGGTCGCGAGTCGGTGGTGCCCAATGACCTGTTCATCAGCAATCGCATTGAAAACCTCTCGCTGACCGACCCCAAGGTGCTGCAGACCACGGTGGTGTCGGTCGCCTATGACAGCGATGTCGATCTGGTGATGCAATTGCTGCAGACGGCGGCCGGCTCGCAATCGCGGGTCTTGAGCGATCCGGCGCCGGCCGTGCATCTGAGCAACTTTGGCGCAGACGGCCTGGAGTTCACCGTCAATTACTGGATCGTCGACCCCGAGAACGGGCAGGGCAATCTGAAATCGGCGGTCAACCTGGCCATCTTGCGGGCGCTGCGTGAGCACCGCATCGAGATCCCCTTTCCGCAGCGGGTCGTTCATGCCGCCATAGCCCCAGTTCGTGGGGGGGCTTGACGGCTCCGCGCGATCTTTTTATGATTCGGCCGAAAAAAGAACGACCGTTCTTTTTGTCGCCGGCTTGTCTCCTTGGTTCACGTCAGAGCGACGGTTTGGCCTCGGTGGGTCGGCGCTTTGTTGCAACGCGGCATAGAATGGGGGAATTGACGTAACGTCAATTTGACTCCCGCATCCTGGGCCAGCGACGCGGCGGTCGGAGTCCTCGTTTTAACTACCCCTGGAGACCCCATGAAGGTTCTGGTACCCGTCAAGCGCGTGGTCGATTACAACGTGAAGGTGCGCGTCAAGTCCGACGGCAGCGGCGTCGACATTGCCAATGTCAAGATGAGCATGAATCCCTTTGATGAGATCGCGGTGGAAGAGGCCACGCGGCTCAAAGAAAAGGGCGCGGTCACTGAAGTCATTGCGGTCAGCTGCGGTGTGACCCAGTGCCAGGAGACCCTGCGTACGGCCATGGCCATCGGTGCCGACCGGGGCATTTTGGTCGAGAGCGGGGAGGAACTGCAGCCGCTGGCGGTGGCCAAGCTGCTCAAGGCCCTGGTCGAGAAAGAAGGCCCCCAATTGGTGATCTTGGGCAAGCAGGCGATCGACGACGACTGCAACCAGACTGGCCAGATGCTGGCCGCCTTGCTGGGCTGGCCTCAGGCCACCTTCGCCTCCAAGGTCGAGATCGAAGGCGGCAAGGCCAAGGTCAGCCGCGAGGTGGACGGTGGCATCGAGACCTTGTCGCTCAGTCTGCCAGCCATCATCACCACCGACCTGCGCCTCAATGAGCCGCGTTATGTGACGCTGCCCAACATCATGAAGGCCAAGAAAAAGCAGATGGACACCTTCAAGCCTGAAGACCTGGGTGTGGACGTCAAGCCGCGCATCCAGACCCTCAAGGTCAGCGAGCCGCCCAAGCGCAGCGCCGGTGTCAAGGTGGCCGATGTGGCCGCCCTGGTGGATAAATTGAAAAACGAAGCGAAGGTAATCTGACCATGACCTCTCTTGTCATTGCCGAACACGAC
>JAXITB010000217.1:0-5306 GCA_034680305.1 Polaromonas sp.
ATGTATTCTTCAAATTCTGCGTGCCAAAACAGGTGATCTCCACCTGTGAAATAATCTACCCCGACTGCCTGCATTTCTTTTAGAGTTTCCACTGTTGCACCACGGCCGTGTGTGCATGGATGTCTGCATCGAAGGACCGCTCTTCAATCCGCCCGGGCGCCCTGCCTTGGAACACTTCGTTGACGTAAAAGTTATAGCTGTAGACCTCCACGCCACCTGCCGCTGGAACGTGGAGGTTGACATGGTCGGCTGCCACCCAAATCGACTGATGGTGGGGGTGATCGGACGGGCTTTCGCCAGTGACCGCAAAGCCTTTGGGCGTGAAGACGGGGTACAGGTAGGTTCGGAATTTTCCTTGGGTGAATCCGAGCAGCGGCCGACCCGCCAGATGAATCATCTTGCGTTCAGCCGCCGCCCAAGCCCCCGAAGGCAGCGGCACTTCTTCGTGGCTTAAGCTCAGTTCGCTCATCGAGCGGCCAGGATGCGCCCGACCATGGCCTTGGTATCGGCGCTCTTGCTGCTGAACTCGTCAAACAGGGGCCGAGCCGTGGCAAACCATCGGCTGGCTTCGTCGTTGGGCAGGCGGTGTACCGTCACGCCGGCTTTGACCAGGTCAGCCAGCGCGGCGTCGGTCTTGAGCCGATTTTCTCTGCGCTGCTCGGCGAATATGTCGCGCGCGCTCTGCCGCACCAGCGCTTGCAGGTCGGCGGGCAGGCCGTCGAGCCAGCGCGCATTGACCCGGATCGCTTTGGGCAAAAACCAGTGATAGCTCAACGTCAGGTGCTTGGCCTGTTCGAACCACTTGAATCCGAGGATGGAGAAAAAGTCAGCTTCGACCGCCTCGATGACGCCGGTGGACAGGGCGGTGTATTGCTCCGCGTAAGGCAGGGGCGTTGGGCTGGCGCCCAGTCTCCGCCAGAAGTCGACCCAGACCTTGATCTCCGGCACACGGATTTTGAGGCCCTTGAGGCTTTCGAGGTTGGTCACCGGGCGCTTGGACAAGATGTGTCGGAATCCCACCTCGGCATAGGCCACAAATTCAACGCCCGTCTTGCGTCGTGCCACGGCCGACACTTCCTCCCCCAGGGGGCCCTGGAGAATTCTGTCCACATGCGTCTCATCTTTGAAGATGAAACCAGGAGCCCCGCCGGTTGCCGCTATTTCGGGAGCGACCGACTCCTCTGTGTCAGGACCTCCCACGGTGGCCTGGATGGTCCCGATCCGACTTTGCTCGATCAGTTGGGTGTAACTGCCCAACTGGCTGCCAGGGAAGTGCTGCGCATCGATCCGGCCGCCGCTGCGGCTGTTGAGGGTATCGCACCACCTTTGAAGCGCCTGGGTCAGGGGAGCCCCCACGGCTTCCGAGTGGGCAAGTCTCATGGTGAACTTTTGCTGGCTCAGGGCCGGACTGGCCATGCCCAGCGAAATCGCGCCAGCGCCGGTGGCTTGCATCAGTTGCCTGCGGGTCAGAGTGGCCTTCGGGGTGCTTGAGGAAGCGGACATCAGGGAACCTCCTAGTGAGTCAGTGGTTGAGCAAAAGTGCGCTAACGATAGCACAATTAATTTTTAATTGCGGATTGGTGTTTTCCATAACTTCATTAAAATAGTTCTAAATAATTAAAAAAATGGGTTTTTACTGAGTTTTGAATGGAGATCGTTTGCGCAACATGTTGGGGATCGTCTATAGTCTGCGCGGTTTCCTCCCATCGCTACTTTGTCCGCTTGTGGTCACCATCAAAGACATTGCTCAACATCTAGGGGTGGCCACGTCTACCGTTGGACGGGCCCTTAGTCAGAACTCGCGCATCAGCGCAGCCACTCGGGCGCGGGTGGAGAAGGCCGCCCAGGAACTCGGCTACGTCGCCCATTCGGCAGCACGCCAAATGCGCAGCCAACGCAGTTTGCTGGTCGGTCTGGTGATCCCCGACGTGCTCAATGCCTTTTACTCAACGGCGGCGCAAGCCATCTCGCGCAGCTTCGATCAAGCCGGCTACCAAACGGTCTTGTCGATCTCCGAGGACAAGCCGGAAGTCGAACTGCGCCAAGTGCGCAGCCTGGCCGAGGCGAGGGTCGGCGGCATTGTTTGGGTACCCAGCATCAAGCCTCTGCCGCAGACGCTGAACTACCTGCAGTCGATCGCGCACGTCCAACTCATCCGCCAGTGCCGCAGGATCCGCTCAGACTGGTTCGGAATTGATGATGTGGCCACGACCTACCAGGCCACCGAGCACCTGCTCAACATGGGCCACCGACGCATCGCGTACCTCGGTGGGCCGAGGTCACTGAGCACCGGAGAAAGCCGACTCAGGGGCTTTGTTCTCGCTCACGATGCGGCTGGCGTTTCTGTGGACGAGGCCCTGGTGTTTTGCGATTCTCCCGATGCCAGCAGCGGGCAGCAGGCGCTCGATCGCATCTTGGCTTTGACACCCCGTCCTACGGCCGTGGTCGTGGCGACTTCCCGCGGCACCGAAAGCGTGTTGGAAGGGCTTAGTGCGCGGTCGATCGACGTACCCGCACAAATTTCGGTGGTCGGCTTCAATGACTCCCCGGCCATTTCCTGGTGGGGGCCTGGTTTGACCACCATGCGGCTGCCGGTGCGTGAGGTGTCTATGGCCAGCGTGGATTTTCTGGTCCGCAAGATGACGCAGGGCCGCGCAGACCCCTCGGCTGTGGTCGGCCAGGTCACTCAGTACCCGCCGCATCTGGTCGAGCGAGGCTCCACCGCCCCACCCGCCCATTGAACAAACATTCACCGACTATTGGAAGAACATGAAGCAACTGCACCGATTTCACGAAGCAGGGGTCCAGGCGCTGGGTTGGCTTTGTGCGGCCATGCTGGCTTGCACCGTTCTCCTGACCGTGCTTCAGGTTTTCTTTCGGTACGTGGTGGGCGACCCCCTGTCTTGGTCTGAGGAGCTTTCACGTTGGCTGTTTGTCTGGACGGTCTATCTGGGTTGGCCGCTGCTGATCAGCAAACACAAGCACATGCGACTGGAGTTTCTGATCGGGCGGGTTGATGAGGATAAGGCCCGGTGGTTGAACATGTTCAGTCAGGTCATCGTGGCGGCTGCGTGCTGGGCCATGATGTTTCACGGCTGGGATTTTTGTTCGCGCGTGACCGGCACCAGCGGGTCTCTGGAATGGCCGTCGAAGTACCTCTACATGGCGGTCCCGGCCAGTGCGGCCATCTCTTTGCTTGTACTGGCTTACCAGAGCCCGCTGGCCCCGAAGCTTCGCGGCTCCGGCGTCTTGTGCCTATTGCTCGGAGCCATCGTCTACAAGCTCTTGCTCAGCGCTACCGCCTGGCTGCCCATCGACCTCAGCGTGGGCTGGTCGCTTCATATCGTGGCGCTGGTCTTGATGTTCCTGGACGTGCCGATTGCCTATTGCTTGGTGTTCGCCGCCTACGCGGCCTTTGCCAAACAGGGCGATCTGATGATGCTGCCGATCTCGCAAAGCCTGGCCAGTTCGGTCAACTCCTTCATCCTGATGTCCATCCCGTTCTTCATCCTGGCCGCTCATGTGATGAACGCCAGCGCCATCACGCATCATCTGATTCGGTTTGCCGCAGCCTTGGTGGGGCACATGCGCGGCGGTCTGGCCCAGGTCAACGTGGTCACCAACACGGTCATGGGCGGTTTGTCGGGCTCCTCCCTGGCGGTTGCTGTGGGGACCGCAAAGGCCATGATTCCCGAGATGGAAAAGCGCGGATACCCACGCCCCTTTGCGGCGGCGGTCACCAGCTGCGCTTCGACGATTGACAACCTGATCCCGCCCAGCATCGGAATGATCGTTTTCTCGGCCGCAGGCGCGGTGTCAGTGGGCGCCTTGTTTACCGCAGGAATTGTCCCGGGCCTGCTCATGGCCATGGCCTTGATGCTGACGGTTCATGTGCAAGCCCGGCGCCGAGGTCTGCAGCCTGGCTCTACGCCCATGAGTTGGTCCCTTCGACTGCTTGCCTGCCGTGATGCCTTGCCTGCCCTCATGGTCCCGATTTTTGTGGTCGTGGGCATGCGCGCAGGCGCATTCACCGCTTCTGAGGCCGGTGCCATCGCCGTCGTATACGCCATCGCCGTCGGTGTGTTTGCGTACCGACAACTCAAGTGGCGGCACTTGCCCGAGGTCTTGAAGGAGGGCGTTTTCGACACCGTCGCCATCGTAGCGGTGGTGGCGGCATCGGCACCCTTTGGTTGGGCGCTGGGGATTGAACGCATCCCGCAGCAGATTGCCCAATCTTTTGCCTTCCTGGCCGAGAACAAGTGGATTTTTCTCCTGGTGCTCAACCTTTTTCTTCTGGTCGTCGGCTTGGCCATGGAGTTCATTGCCTCCCTGGTCATCCTGGTGCCCATCTTGCTACCCATTGCAGTGGCGGCAGGCATTGACCCGGTTCATTTGGGCATCATCATGGTGATGAACTTGGTGCTGGGCGCGCTCACTCCCCCTTTGGGCGTGCTCGTGTTTGCGACGGCCACCGTTGCAAAGGTCAAGATCAATGAGGTCTACAAGGAGGTCATGCCCTTCTTTTGGGCGCTGGTGGTGGTGTTGGCCTTGGTGACCTATGTGCCCTGGGTCAGCCTGGGTTTGGGCAAAATACTGGGCTAACCCAGCGAGGCTGCCCATGCGAGAGTCTGCGGTCCAATTCGCGGTGGTCGGCATCGATCACCGCCATGTGTACGACCTCGTCGGTGGCATGCTGGCTGCGGGTGCGCACTGCGTGGGCTACTGCGAGCAGAGCTCCGATGAGCGGGTGGCGCATGGCTTGGCCAGCCGCTTTCCGCAATTGCAGGCCTTTGCGCAAGCGCAGGACCTTCTGTCAGACCCCGAAGTCGATGTCATCGTCAGTGCAGCCATTCCTGCCGACCGGGCCGACATCGCCGTTGCGGCCATGCGCCACGGCAAAGATGTGCTGGTGGATAAGCCGGGGGTGACAACGCTCGCTCAGTTGGAGGCGGTCCGTCAGGCCGTCGCCGATACCGGGCGGATTTTTTCCATTTGTTTTACGGAGCGGTTCCTGGTCCCGGCTGTGCAGCATGCTCTTGAACTGGTGCAGGCCGGGGCCATCGGCGAGCCCCTGCACACACTGGGCATGGGTCCTCATCGGCTCAATGCCGCCATTCGCCCCGATTGGTTTTTCAAAGAGGATCGTTACGGCGGCATTTTGGTGGACATTGCCTCGCATCAGATTGATCAGTTCCTCATGTTCACCGGTTCACGCACGGCGCAGATTGTGCACAGCCATGTGGGCCAGTACGACAGGAAAAGGCTGGACTCAGACTTCGACGACTTCGGCGAGATCGTTTTGCAGA
>JAXITB010000218.1:0-5290 GCA_034680305.1 Polaromonas sp.
GCTTTCTGATGCTGGTGCTGGCCATGGCCGGCAGCGTGGCGGCGGTGGTGCGCGACAGCCACATCCGGGTCGACTACTTCCTGGCCTCGGGCAGCGACGCGCGTCGGCGCCGTCTGGCCCTGCTGTCTGCTGCCGCCTCGGCGGCGTTCTTTGCCTTGCTGGGGGTGTTGTCGGCGCAAATGGCCTGGGATGAATTTCGCTACAACGAGACTTCGCCGGCCATCGGCATTCCCAAGTGGTGGTACTCGGTTTGGCTGCCGGTGTTTTGCGGCATTTTGTGCGCCCGTGCCCTGCAGGGCTGGCAGGCGATGAGGCGGCTGCCATGATCGGCGCCTGCCTGTTCGCGGTGTTCGTGCTGCTGATGCTCGCGGGCATCCCCATCGGCGTGGCCCTGGGTGTGGGCGGCGCTCTGGCCATTGGCCTGTCCAACCTGGATACGCCCAACTGGGGTCTGCTGGCGGTGCCGCAGAATTTTTACGCCTCCTTGACCAAGTACCCGCTACTGGCCTTGCCCATGTTCGTGCTGGTCGGCTCGATCTTCGACCGCTCTGGCATCGCGCAGCGCTTGGTCAATTTCGCGGTGGCTCTCATTGGCCGCGGCCCGGGCATGCTGCCGGTGGTGGCGATTTTGGTGGCGATGTTTCTGGGCGGTATTTCCGGCTCGGGGCCAGCCAATGCGGCCGCTGTGGGCGGCGTGATGATCGCGGCCATGGCCCGCGCCGGTTATCCGGGGCCCTTTTCCGCGTCGGTGATCGGTGCGGCCGCCGCCACCGACATCCTCATCCCGCCCTCGATCGCTCTCATCATTTACAGCGTGATGGTGCCGGGTGCTTCGGTGCCGGCCTTGTTTGCCGCCGGCATGGTGCCGGGCATCCTGGCGGGGCTGGCCTTGATCATTCCGACGATCTGGCTGGCGCGCAAGCACCAGATGGGCTTGCTCGAGGCGGGCCTGCCGCGTCCATCTTTGTGGCCCAGTCTGCGCGAGGCCAGTTGGGGCCTATTTGCGCCGGTGCTCATTTTGGGTGGCATGCGCTTGGGCTGGTTCACCCCGACCGAGGCGGGGGCGGTGGCGGTGGCCTACGGCCTGTTGGTGGGCATGCTGGTGCATCGCACCATACGCTGGGCCGATCTGGGCGTGATCTTTCGCGAGGCGGCCGAAATCTCAGGGGTGATCTTGCTGGTCATCGGCCTGGCTTCGATCTTTGCTTACGCGGTCAATACCCTGGGCATCATCGATCCGGTCACCCGGGCCATCACCAACAGCGGGCTCAGTTCCATGGGGGTGCTGCTGTGCTTGGTCGCGCTCTTGCTGGTGGTGGGCATGTTCCTCGACGGCGTGTCGATCTTCCTGATCTTCGTGCCGCTGGTCATGCCCCTGATGCGCACTTACGGCTGGGACCCGGTGTGGTTCGGCATCTTGATGACCATGATGGTGGCTGTCGGGCAGTTCACGCCGCCGATGGCGGTCAACCTCATGGTCTCATGCAAAATGGCGGGTGTTTCCATGGAGCAGACCTTCCCCTGGGTCTGGTGGCTGGTGCTGGGCATGATGGTGAGTCTGCTGGCGGTGCTGTTCATGCCATCCCTGGCCCTGTGGTTGCCCCGTTACCTGGGTTACTGATTTTTCAAACGAGACCATCGAAGGAGAGACCATGTCATCATCATTCAAGCCTGTCACCCGCCGCCTGATGGGCGCGCTGGCCTTGGCCCTGGGGCTGAGCTTTGGCGTGCAGGCCCAGCAGGCGCTGCCGCCGGGCTACAAGGCCGAGTACAAACTCTCCACCGTGGTGGGCACCGCTTTCCCTTGGGGCAAGGGCGGCGAGATCTGGGCCAATTTGGTGCGCGAGCGCACTCAGGGCCGCATCAACATCAAGCTCTACCCCGGCGTCTCGCTGGTCGGTGGCGATCAGACGCGTGAGTTCACCGCCATCCGTCAGGGCGTGATCGACCTGGCCATCGGCTCGTCCATCAACTGGTCGCCACAGGTCAAGGAACTGAACCTGTTTTCCCTGCCTTTCCTGATTCCCGACTACGCCGCCCTGGACGCGCTGACCACGGGTGAAGTGGGCAAGGACGTTTTTGGCATCCTCGACCGCGCCGGCGTGGTGCCTCTGGCCTGGGGCGAGAACGGCTTTCGGGAGCTGACCAATTCCAAGCGCGAGGTGCGCACCCCGGCCGACCTCAAGGGCCTGAAGATCCGTGTGGTCGGCTCGCCCCTGTTCATCGACATGTTCACCGCCCTGGGCGCCAACCCGGTCCAGATGAGCTGGGCCGACGCACAGCCGGCGCTGTCTTCCGGCGCCATCGACGGCCAGGAAAACCCGGTGTCCATCTTCACCGCCGCCAAGCTGCACACCGTTGGCCAGAAGAACGTGACCATGTGGGGCTACATGATCGACCCGCTGGTGTTTGTGGCCAACAAGGAAATCTGGAACAGCTGGACCGTGCAGGATCGCGAGATCGTGCGTCAGGCCGCCGTCGATGCCGGCAAGCAGGAAATCGGGCTGGCCCGGGCTGGTCTGGTTGAAGCCGGCCGGCCGCTGCTCAAGGACATCGAGGGCCTGGGCGTGAAGGTCACGCAGCTCACGCCGGCCGAGCGGGCCCAGTTCGTGGCCGCCACCCGCGGCGTGGCCGCCAAGTGGAAGGGCCAGATCGGCGCAGCCCTGGTGGACAAGGCAGAAAAAGCGGTTGCTGGTAAGTAAACACCAACGTCGCTTTAGCAAAATCCCCGCCATCCGGACGATTCCGGGGCGGGGATTTTTATTGCAGCCTTCGCCAGACTCAATGTTTAAAGCCGCTGGCCCTGAAATGACAGAGCTCGGCCATTTGTGAGCGCAGCGGGGTGCTCCAGATGTCTCGCAGGGCGGCCACTTCGTCGGCGCTCAGAACGGGCGTTTGGCGCGTCATGCCTGAAGCGGGACGCATGGCCGCCGGCGGGCGGGGTGTCTGGGCCAGGTGACCGGCCAGTGCCATGAGTTGTTCGAGCGACATGATGAGGCTGTGGTGGAGATCAATGGCCTCCATCATGAACCGCTTGCGGCGGCCAAAAGTTAAATCTTGCAACAAGATGCAAACGATCTCTGGGCTTCGGGGCGATGAGGACCTGCCGAACCCGTGCGGCTGGGCGACGCCGGGGCGTTTTTAGTGGCGCGAAATGCGCCTGGCGAACCAGCCGCTGGCCGTGCAGGGCCAAGGTCTGTTTCCAGGCTCAGAGATTCGGTGCGAGCAGACGCTCGAGTTCGCGCAGGTCGCGACCGCGACGGCGGGCCAGGTCCTGCAACTGGTCGTCGCCGATCTTGCCCACATTGAAGTAAACCGATTCCGGGTGGCTGAGGTAAAAGCCGCTGACGCTGGCCGCCGGCGTCATGGCCAGGCTCTCGGTCAGGCCCATGCCGATCTCGTCGGCCCGGAGCAGTTCGAACATGTCTTGCTTGACGCTGTGGTCGGGGCAGGCCGGATAGCCGGGGGCGGGCCGTATCCCCTGGTAAGCCTCGCCAATGAGTTCCTGCGCCGTGAGGTTTTCGTCCGGGGCATAGCCCCAGAGGTCTTTGCGCACCCGCTGGTGCAGCGCCTCGGCAAAGGCTTCGGCCAGGCGGTCGGCCAGGGCCTTGAGCATGATGGCCGAGTAGTCGTCGTGGTCGTCGAGAAAGTACTTTTCCTTTTTCTCTGAGCCGATGCCTGTGGTCACCGCGAACAGGCCGATGTGGTCGGCGATGTGAAAGCCATCGGCGCCTTCGGCGCCGGCCGCGCCGGCTCGGGCGGCCGCCACTTCGGCAGGTAGCGCCTTCGGGGCAATGAAGTCGGCCAGGCAGCGGTTGGGCCGGCGCCGTCCGTCCGGCCCCGGGGCGGCGCTCTTTTCGGCTTGCTGGCGCAGCCCGTACCAGGTCATGGCCACCTTCTGGCGGCTCTCGTCGGTATAAATCTCGATGTCTTCGCCGACGCTGTTGGCCGGCCAGAATCCGACCACCGCATTGGCCGTCAGCCAGCGGCCCTCGATCAGGCGGCGCAGCATGCGCTGGGCATCGCCATACACCCGCACCGCTTCGGCACCGACCACCTCGTCTTTGAGGATGGCCGGGAACGGGCCGGCCAGGTCCCAGGTCTGGAAGAAGGGTGTCCAGTCAATGAAGCCGGCCAACTCGGCCAGGTCGTAGTTGCGAAACACCCGCCGACCGATGAATTTGGGCGCGGGCGGCCGATGGTGCACCCAGTCCAGCGTTGTGGGGTTGGCGCGGGCCTGAGCCAGCGACACCATGGGCGCCTGCCGTTTGCCCGCGTGCAGGGCGCGTACCTTGTCGTAGTCGGCATTGAGCTCGGCGATGTACTGCGCGGCCTGCTCGCTGAGCAGGCTCTGGGCCACGCTCACACTGCGCGAGGCGTCTGGCACATAGACCACCGGGCCTTCGTAGTGCGGCGCGATCTTGACGGCCGTGTGCACGCGGCTGGTGGTCGCCCCGCCGATGAGCAGGGGGATCTTTCGCACCCGGAAGTGCTCGTCCTTTTGCATTTCGGCGGCCACATATTGCATCTCTTCCAGCGAGGGCGTGATCAGGCCCGACAGGCCCACGATGTCGGCGCCCTCGACCTTGGCCCGCGCCAGGATCTCGTGGCAGGGCACCATCACGCCCATGTTGACCACCTCGAAGTTATTGCATTGCAGCACCACGGTGACGATGTTTTTGCCAATGTCGTGCACATCGCCTTTGACGGTGGCGATCACGATCTTGCCTTTGGTGCGCACGTCCTCGCCGGCGGCCTCTTGCTGGCGTTTTTCTTCTTCGATGTAGGGAATCAGATGCGCCACGGCCTGCTTCATCACGCGCGCACTCTTGACCACTTGCGGCAGGAACATCTTGCCCTGGCCGAACAGGTCGCCGACCACGTTCATGCCGTCCATGAGTGGCCCTTCAATCACATGCAGTGGCCGGCCGCCATCGGCGCGCAGTTGCTGCCACATCAGCTCGGTGTCTTCAGTGATGAATTCATTGAAGCCGTGCACCAGCGCATGGGTCAGGCGTTCGCGCAGGGGCAGGGCGCGCCATTCGTTTTTCTTGCTTTCGTCGCGCGCACCGCTCTTGGCAGTTTCGGCGATCTCGATCAGCCGCTCGCCGGCGTCCGGCCGTCGATTGAGCACCACATCTTCGACCCGCTCGCGCAGTTGGGGCTCGAGTTCGTCATACACGCCGACCATGCCGGCATTGACGATGCCCATGTCCATGCCCGCCTGAATCGCGTGGTACAGGAAGACGGTATGAATGGCCTCGCGCACCGGGTCATTGCCGCGAAATGA
>JAXITB010000219.1:0-5289 GCA_034680305.1 Polaromonas sp.
CCAAGGCTGACAAGGCCGTGACCAACAAGGACAAGAAGCCGATCAAGACCTGGTCGCGCCGCTCCATGATCCTGCCCGAATTCATCGGACTGACGATCGCCGTTCACAATGGCAAGCAGCATGTTCCGGTCTACATCACCGACCAGATGGTCGGGCACAAGCTTGGCGAGTTCGCCCTGACCCGTACGTTCAAGGGTCACCCGGCGGACAAGAAAGTGCAGAAGAAGTAAGGAATGACCATGGAAACACGTGCAACCCTGCGGGGCGTCCGTCTGTCGGTCGACAAGGGCCGACTGGTGGCTGACCTGATCCGCGGAAAAAAGGTCGACCAGGCGCTCAACATCCTGAACTTCACCCAGAAGAAGGCCGCTGTGATCATCAAGAAGGTGGTCGAGTCGGCCATCGCCAATGCCGAGCACAACGATGGTGCCGACATCGACGATCTCAAGGTCAAGACCATCTATGTCGAGCAAGGCGCGACCCTCAAGCGCTTTTCTGCTCGCGCCAAAGGTCGCGGCAATCGCATCAGCAAGCCCACGTGCCATGTGTACGTGACTGTCGGTAACTGAAGAGGAAGAAGCAGGACATGGGACAAAAAATCAACCCGACTGGTTTCCGCCTCGCGGTCAGCCGCAACTGGGCCAGCCGCTGGTACGCCAGCAACCGTGACTTCGCCGGCATGCTGGCCGAAGACATCAAAGTGCGCGAGTACCTCAAGGCCAAGCTCAAGAACGCCGCTGTTTCGCGCGTGCTGATCGAGCGCCCTGCCAAGAACGCCCGTATCACCATTTTCTCGGCTCGTCCGGGCGTGGTGATCGGCAAGAAGGGCGAGGACATCGAGAACCTCAAGAAAGAACTGAGCAAGCAGTTGGGCGTGCCAGTGGCTGTCAACATTGAAGAGGTGCGCAAGCCCGAAATCGATGCCAAGCTGATTGCCGACAGCATCACCCAGCAGCTCGAAAAGCGCATCATGTTCCGCCGCGCCATGAAGCGCGCCATGCAGAACGCCATGCGCCTGGGCGCTCAGGGCATCAAGATCATGTCCTCGGGCCGCCTCAACGGCATCGAGATCGCTCGTTGCGAGTGGTATCGCGAAGGCCGTGTGCCGCTGCACACCCTGCGCGCTGACATCGATTACGGTACCTCCGAAGCCAAAACCACCTATGGTGTGATTGGTGTGAAGGTCTGGGTCTACAAAGGTGACACGCTCGGTCGCGGCGACGCCCCCGGTCTGAAGACCGAGGCAGCTGCCGAAGAAGAGCGCAAGCCGCGCGGCCCGCGTCGCGATGGCCGCCCTGGCGGCGGTGATCGTCCCGGCGCCCGCCGTGGCCCGCCCCGCACTGGCGGAGCCCCTGCCGACGGCAGCGACAAGCCGGTCGAAGCCACCGCAGGTGGTGACGCCCCGAAAACCACCGTTAAGCGCGTACGCAAAGCCGCGCCAGCTGCAGCAGCTGACGGTGCCAAGACCGAGTGATCGGTCTCATTACGGAGATAGAACATGCTGCAACCTGCTCGCAGAAAATACCGCAAGGAGCAAAAAGGCCGGAACACCGGGGTCGCCACACGTGGCAACTCGGTGGCTTTCGGTGACTTTGGGCTCAAGTGCACCGACCGCGGTCGCCTGACCGCTCGCCAAATTGAGGCCGCACGTCGTGCGATCTCCCGCCACGTCAAGCGCGGTGGCCGCATCTGGATCCGCGTCTTCCCGGACAAGCCGATTTCGCAAAAGCCGGCTGAAGTCCGTATGGGTAACGGCAAGGGCAATCCGGAGTACTACGTCGCCGAGATTCAGCCCGGCAAGATTGTGTTCGAGATCGTCGGGGTGCCCGAAGAGTTGGCTCGTGAAGCGTTCCGCCTGGCCTCGGCCAAGCTGCCGCTGCGCACCACCTTCGTCAGCCGAATGATCGGCCAGTGATCCAGGAGACGAAAGATCATGAAAACCTCTGAACTGCGTCAAAAGGATGTGGACGGCCTGAAGGCTGAAGTCAAGGAATTGCAAAAGGCCCATTTCGGCCTGCGCATGCAAAAAGCGACTCAGCAACTGAACAACACGTCCCAACTGCGTTCCACCCGCCGCGCCATCGCTCGTGCCAAGACCATCTTGACCGAGACCGTCGCCAGCCAAGGAGCTGCCAAATGAGCGAAACCAAAAAACTCACCCGTACCCTGATCGGCAAGGTCGTGAGCGACAAGCGCGCCAAGACTGTGACCGTCTTGGTCGAGCGGCGCGTCAAGCACGCCCTCTACGGCAAGATCGTCTCGATGTCCAGCAAGTACCACGCCCATGACGAAAAGGGCGAGTACCATCTGGGTGACATCATCGAGATCACCGAGAGCCGTCCGCTGTCCAAGACCAAGAACTGGGTGGTCACCAAGCTGGTGCAAAAGGCCGCTGTCGTCTGACATTGGCCCAGCGCTCAAGAAAAAGGCTCACCTTGGTGGGCCTTTTTTCTTGGGCTTGACCAGACCGCGCGCCCGTTTTTGTGTAGCTGTTGCCCGGAGAAACCAGATCATGCGCTCTGTGACTGAATCGGACCGCCAGCCGCTGTCCAGTTTGTCGGCTGTGGTGCTGGCAGCGGGGGCGGCTTCGCGCCTGGGTCATCGGCCCAAGTGTCTGCTGGAACTCGACGGCGTGCCGCTCATCGTGCGCTTGCTCAAGGCGCTGCGAGAAGTGGGCATCCATGAGGTCGTGGTGGTGCTCGGGCATTACGCCTCGGCCATTGAAGTGGCCATTGCCGCCATACCGGTCAAGCAGGTGCTCAACCCTCATCCCCAAGCCGGTCAGGTCTCGTCCCTGCGCCTGGGCCTGCAGGCGCTGCCGACGGCGGCCGACGTTCTGGTCGCTTTGGCCGATCAGCCCCTGATCGACGCTCAAGACCTGCGGGCCCTGATCGACGCTTACCGCCATCGCCCGCCAGCCGCGCAAGTCGTGCAACCGGCCGTGCAGGGCTTGCCGGGCAATCCGGTCATGTTCAGCGCCCTGGTGCGTCAGGAGATCCTGGCCAGCGATGAGTCGGTAGGCTGCCGCCAGTGGCAGACGGCCCATCCCTCGCAGGTTCACGCCTGGGCAACGGATAACCCGCACTATCGGCAGGACATCGACACGGTCGATGACCTGCGGGCGCTGGCCGCAGGCAGCGGACGGGCGCTGAGCTGGCCGCCGGCTTGGCGCGACGCGTCCGACTCGGCCTGACCCACGGGTCGGGCGTGTCCAGATTGGGGCGAGCCGCAGAGTCACTGAGGGTCAGTCTGGTTTGGGGCGGGGCCGAGTTCGGTCGCGCCCTGCAGCTTTTGCCAAAACCGAACACAATCGCCCTTCGTTTTTTCCCTTGACCCTCACCTATCAGGAGCACACATGATCAAAGTTGGAGACAGCCTGCCGGCTGCGACCTTGATGGAATATTCGGAAGTCGAAGGCAACGGCTGCAGCATTGGCCCCAATCCGGTCGATGTAAGCAAAGCCGCTGCTGGCAAGACCATTGCCCTGTTTGCCTTGCCCGGCGCCTTCACGCCCACCTGCTCGGCCAAACATGTGCCCGGTTATGTGGAGAAATTCGACCAACTCAAGGCCGCAGGTGTCGACGAAATCTGGTGCGTCAGCGTCAATGACGCGTTCGTGATGGGCGCCTGGGCGCGTGACCAGAAGACCGGCAGCAAGGTCCGCATGCTCGCCGACGGCAGCGCCGATTTCAGCAAGGCCGTGGGCCTGACCCTGGACCTGACCGCTCGCGGAATGGGCTTGCGCAGCAACCGTTATTCGATGCTGGTCAAGGACGGCAAGGTCGCCGCCCTCAATGTCGAAGGGCCTGGCAAGTTCGAGGTCAGCGACGCCGGCACCATGCTGGCGCAGGCCAAGGGCTGATCCTTCGGACGCTTCACGACAAGCCGCCTTCGGGCGGCTTTTTCGTCACAGGTCCACTTTCAGGTAGTGGGCCCCTGGCAGCGGGTTGTGATAGTAGGGCGCGATCTCCTCGAAGCCCAGTTCGGCATAGAGCTGCCTGGCCGCCTCCATGTCGTCGAGGGTGTCGAGCAGCACGCAGTGATAGCCCTCGGTGCGCGCAGCGTCCAGCACGGCCTCGGCCAACTGCCGGCCCAGGCCGAAGCGGCGGAAGGCCTTGCGCACATACAGGCGCTTCATTTCGGCAGCATTGGGGTAGTCCACCCCATCAATCGGCCGCAGTGCGCAGCAGCCAGCGACCTGCCCTTCGATCAGGGCCAGCACCACGGTGCCACGCGGTGGGGCATAGTCGCCGGGCAGTTGCGCCAGTTCGTCCTCGAAATTTTGGAAGTCCAGCGCCACGCCCAGGCCGTCTGCATATTCGCGGAAGATCTCGCGCACCGCAGCCATGTCTTCGGGCCGCTCAGGGCTGATCAGGGTGATCTGGGGGTAGCTCATGGCTGAGGTTTCAGCGCCGGTGGGCGCATTTGATTTTGCTGCGCTGAAATGAATGCATCGTCAAGGGCGGGTCGCACTTGCTGCTCAGAAGCCAGCGGGTGCCAGCTTAAAGACCCAGGTGCTCAGCGCCACGCAGCCCAGCAGCACGAGCAGTGCCATGAGTCGAGTCAAGGCATCGTCACGCGCGGCCGGCGCGATGTGTTCCAGCGGTTTATCGCCGTGGACCATGGCCCCCACGATGGCATGACCCTTGAAGGTGTGCCAGATGATGGCCAGCAGGTGCAGCAAGACCAGGCCAATGAGCAAAAGCTTGCCGATCTCCTTGTGGTAGGCGGTGGCTGAGCCGACGGTGGCGCTGGAGACCAGGTGGCTCAGGGGGCCGGCAAAGGCGATTTCATCGTCGCTCATCAGGCCGCTGCCCACTTGCGCCACCAGCACCAAGCCGAAAGCCAGCACCGCCAGCGAGCCCAGAGGGCTGTGGCCGATGCGCCGGGCCTCGTCGTGGCGCCCACGCAGTTCGCCGAAGATGGCTGAGGGCCGCAGATTAAAGGCCGAAAACCGCGACCAGCGTCCGCCGATCAGACCCCAGATCAGCCGAAACATCAACAGGCTCATCACTGCCTGGCCAAAGCGAAAGTGCCAGGTCATGGCCGAGCCGCCCACATTGCCGCTGATCACCAGTCCGACGACGCTGATGACCAGGGCCCAGTGAAACAGCCGGGTCGGAAGATCCCAGATGCGGGTGCGATGCAGATGGCTGGCATAGAGATTCATGCAAGTTCCCCGAAGACGCTGATTGTTCAAATGAAAAATTTAGTCACTGGATGCCTTGTGGCATCGTCAAGTATGGGCGATCGGCGTGCAAGAGCACTCCTGCGCCGTTAGACTGGTTC
>JAXITB010000220.1:0-5289 GCA_034680305.1 Polaromonas sp.
CGCATCTACCCGTCGCTGTTCGAGCCAGTGCACGGATCGGCCCCCGATATCGCCGGTAAGCAGATCGCCAACCCTATTGGCCAGATCTGGTGCGGCGCGATGATGCTGGAATTTCTGGGCCACAAGGAGGCTCACGACGCCATCTTGCGTGCCATCGAGACGGTGCTTCAGCCAGGAAGCGGTGCGCCTCGTACCCCCGATCTGGGCGGTCAGGCCCGCACGCAGGATCTGGGGCGCGCGATCGCGGAGGCACTCTGACGAGAGCCTGACAAATGGGGGCAAGGTGGCTGCCGATGGTGTCTGGATAGACCCAGGTGACAGAACGGCAAATCCGTCTAGAATCCGCCTCCTTGCCCGCCGGCAGGCCAGTTGCCTGTCTCGCGGTGTGAGCTGGATTGCTCAGTGGGTCAGGAATCAGCGAGGCAGCGGTCATCTGCCTTGAGATGCGTCTTCCAGCGGCCCTTCGTGAAGCGTCCCGTCCGAACTTCATACTGCTCTGCCCGAGGATGTAACGTGAACAAAACCGAATTGATTGAGCACATTGCCAAGCATGCCGACATCTCCAAAGCCGCTGCCACCCGCGCGCTCGATGCCACCCTGTCTGCCGTCAAGACCACGCTGAAAAAAGGCGGTGAAGTCTCTTTGGTCGGTTTTGGCACCTTTGCCGTGACCAAGCGGGCCGGTCGCACCGGCCGCAACCCGCGCACCGGCGAGCCGATTAAAATCAAATCCGCCAAAATTCCTAAGTTCCGTCCCGGCAAGGCGCTCAAGGACGCATTGAACTGATTGACCAGTTTCCTCGTGTTGAGGTGGGGTGCTTAGCTCAGTTGGTAGAGCGGCGCCCTTACAAGGCGTAGGTCGGCGGTTCGAGCCCGTCAGCACCCACCAAAAGACAAGAGAAACAGCGCACAACGAGGCCGCCTGATGAAAGTCAGGCGGCCTTGTTTCATGGGTATTCAGCAATGCGGCGGGCAAGACGGCCGGCGGGCGCCAGGCCCAGTCCATCAAGGGCTTGCCGCCCGACCTGACCGGGCCACTACACGGCCGCCAGGAGATCGGCCAGTCCGTGTTTTTGTTTCAAGCGATACAAGGTCATGCGCGACACGCCCAGCAGCCGGGCCGCATAGGTCATGTTCTGACCGACCCGCCCCAAGGCCTTTTCAATGGCCTCGCGTTCGGCCAGGTTGCGTACGGTCTCGAGGGCCAGCGCCGACTCATTGTGGGCATCGGTGAGCCCGAGATCGGCAGCTGAGATCAGAGTCTGGTCAGCCATGACGGCGGCGCGGCGCAACCGGTTATGCAGTTCTCGCACATTTCCTGGCCAGGCGTGGGCCATCAGCGCGGCAACGGCGCCCTCACTCAGTCCTTTGGCGCGGGCCTGCGGCAAGCCGCTCAGACAGGCGCGCAGCAGGTGCCGCGCCAGTGCCGGGATGTCCGATGGGTGCTCGCGCAAGGACGGCACTTGCAGCGGCAGCACGCTGAGCCGATAAAAAAGATCTTCGCGAAATCGACCTGCTGCCACTGCCTGGCTCAGATCGATGTGGGTGGCGCAGATCACGCGAACATCGACCTGCAGCGGCCGGCTCGAGCCCACCTTGTGGATGGTGTGCTCCTGCAAGAAGCGAAGCAGATTCGTCTGCAAGTCCAGCGCCAGATCGCCGATCTCGTCGAGGAACAGGGTGCCGCCTGCAGCCGCTTCGATTAAGCCGGTGCGCCCTTGGGTGGCTCCGGTAAATGAGCCCCGTTCATGCCCGAACAATTCCGACTGGATCAGCGCTGCCGCGATCGCGCCACAGTTGACGGCCACAAACGGTCCGCCAGCCCGGCCCGACTGCCTGTGCACCGCCTGCGCAGCCAACTCCTTGCCGCTGCCGCTCTCCCCGCTGATGAGGACGGGCGCATCGGCCATGGCCATTTTTCTGATCTGTTGCCGCAAGCGGTTCATGGCCTGGCTCTGGCCGATCATGCCCAGATCTTCGGCTCTCGGCGCCTGCGATCCGCCCAGGGCCAACAAGTTGGCGCGCCGATGGGCACTGGCCAGCATTTGGTCCAGAGCCTCGCAGGACACAGGGTGGGTCTGGTGATCGTGCAAATGGTTGATCACCAGTTCGCGCCAGGCAGTCAGTTCGAGCGCTTGTGCAGGCAGCGCGCCCACCCACTGAACATCGACCGGTGCATGTGGCCCCTGCAAACACTGCTGCATCACATGCAGCCAACGCGGGGATGGCTCGCTCAGCCAAAGCAAGCCCACCGTGGCCGACTGGCCGGCTGGAGAGCCCGGTGTGCACGGGCTATTGCCCGGCACGACCATCAATTGCCAGCCCCGCAGGTGCAGGTGCTGCACCATGTCTGCGCTGGGCGCGGTCGGGCAACAGTACAAGACCTGAGGCGTCGCCATGACGGACTTCGCCTCAGAATGAAAACGGCAGGCGCAGGCTCAATGAAAGGTCCGGTGTGTCTCGCGTCAGGCCGGCCGACATGGCCACATTGACGCTGGTCTTCGGGCTGATCCGGTGGGAGTAGCCCAGCAGCAGACTTGACAGCTGAGTTCGCACTGAAGTGGCCACGGCCTCGCCGTTTTGCCGGGTTCGTCCGACCGAGTTGAGGTCAAAGCCCATGCTGAAAGCGGTTTTGTCATTCAGGGCCAAGCCCATGCCGAAGTTGATGCCAATCACGCCGCCCGGCTCAATGTCGCCGATGTTCTCGCGCTCGCCATTGCGCACCAAGCGGCTGATGTTGTTGCGCCCAAAGCTGTGGGTGTAACTCAAGCCGCCAAAAAAGACAGCCGGGTCAGAGGGTAACAACCAGGTCAGGCCCGGTTGCAGGGAATAAAACCCCGAGCCGGTGGGCAGATCCAGTGGCAAGCCGGTGCCCGTGGTGCTGCCCACACAGCGCGTGGCGCAGTCGGTGACCACCTCGAAAGGGTCCTTGCCATTGCGCGCCTTCAAGCGCAAGGAGCCGACAAAGTAGGGCAGGCCGTCCTTGGGCTGGTTGAGTTGGTAGCGTGCACCGATCTCGCCGTCTCCCACCGCTTTGCCAGACGTGCTGAAGATGCTGTCTGTGGCCGCACCCGTGAAGATTTCCCGGCTGATGGTGTCATCGCGTCGGTAGACGTAAGGCAGCTTGGCCTCCACTTCCAGTCGGCTGGTGACGCCGTAGCGCAAGGCCAGTGCGCCCGTCAGTGTGTTGCGCTTGACCTCTCGCACGTCGACCAGTCCGATGAGCAAAGACGGGATCACGGTATAGCCCACCAAGGCCACCCGGTTGCTCGACGAGTAGCTGTAGGTCAGGGACGGCTCCAAAACGAACTGCCCTTTGCGGGTCAGAATGCCGGGTTGTTCGAACAAGCTGGCAGCTGCTGCCATGCTCGACTCTGGAGGCGCTGACTCGGCCGGCGCCGTTCCCACACGCACTGGGCGCGACGCCTGTTCATCGCTGGGGCTGGGCGTCGTACCCTGGGCCAGGCTCAGGCTCGGAGCCATCAAGGCGCTCAGGCAGCAGCCCAGAAGAAATTGGAGGGCATGGCGAGGATCGCCCATGTTTTGCTTGTTCTGCCTCTCCTGCTTGCTCTGGCGCATCCGTGTACCTCACGTCAAGAAATGTCTTGGCTCAGATTGTTTGTGCACGGATGGGCCCTGCGGCGCAAGCCGGTGCCGATGCGACCTGTCAGACAGGGTCTTGGTACGTTGGGCTTGCACTGCGCTTGGCTTGAGTTTTTACTGGCTCACCTCTTCCTTGCGGGCTGGCCGGCTCTGACTGCGGCGTCACAGATTCGTACAGCGCTTGAAGGGGCCACGTTTGACAGGCAGGCGGCATGATTGACGCGGCTTGCCCGGACGATTTCGACCGGAGGGTGTGTCCGAGATGTGTGACGCGACTGGATGGTGGCGGCTTGCCCGATCAAGCGCTCGTTGAAATGCGATGGCGCTGCAATCCGCGTGTTCCCAAGACCACAGGTCCTTGTGCATGGATCAGTCGCTGGCTGGCACCGATGTTGCGAGGTCGACGTCCGAATTGCGGCGACGCAACTCAAGCGGGGCCTTGGCCCATCGACTCACTCAACATCGGGAGAAGTTTTCATGAAGTTCACACGCATTGCCTCGGCCATTGTTCTGGCCTATGGATTGAGCTCGGCCGCCATGGCGCAGGTCGCCAACACGCAAAACGCCGACGGCGGCAGCTCCGTGACGGCCGCACTGACAGACAGCTCCAATCGGAGCACCAACATGACGGACAGCTCCAACCGCAGCACCAACATGATGGATAACTCGAACAACAGCACCAATCTGGCCGACAGTTCGAACAACAGCACCAGCATGACGGACAACTCGAACAGCAGCACCAACACAGCCAACACCACGACCACCCGCACCGATACCCGCACTGACACCCGCACTGAAACACGGACCGACACCAACACCGCCACCAACACCACAAACACAAGTGCAGTCAATACCAGCACCGCCACCACCACCAGCGACGACAGCGACAACAGCCTCAACAAGAACTCTGGCGCCGCCAACGCCCAGGGCGCTCGCTCGGCTGCGCTGAACAACGGTTCGACCGGTACCTTCACCAGTGCCTTCAACACCTCGACCGCCACCGCCAGCAGCGCCCTCAGTGGCACCGTCTCGGGCAACACCATCTCCAGTTTGGGCAACCAAGCCTGGAATACCGGGTCGGGCAACGCTGGTGACGGGCGTGGTGGCAAAGTGGCCCGCGCCGGCGACGCATCGAGCGCCAGCACGGCCAGCGGCGGTGCAGCCGCCGGTGGCGTGGGCGGCAATGCCGGTGCCGGCGGCTCCGCTGCCAATGGCGCCATGTCCGCCAGCAGTGATCGGGCTCAATCCGGTCGGGCTGGCGATGGCACCGGCGGCCGTGCCAATGGCACCAACACGGTGGGCCTGGCCAGCGCAGATGGTGGCGCTGGCGGCAGCGGCGGCGGCGGTGGCACGGGCGGAGCGGGCAGCGGCGGTGGATCGGCCGCTACCGACGCCAGCGGCAGCACCCGCACCGCAGGCGCAGGCACGGGCGGTGCGAGCGGCGCAGCCAATAGCGGCAGCGCCATGACGGGTAACAGCGCCAGCAATGCTGGTGCGGGCGGGACTGGCGGCATGGCCGCGGGCGGCAGTGGTGGCACGGGTGATGCAGGCATCAACACCGCCACCGGCGGCGCAGCAGGCATGGCCTCTGGCGGTACAGGCGGCGCGGGCGGTCAGATCGCGGTGGATGGCGGCGTCTTCAACCTGTCCAACGTGATGAGCAGCGTCGGTCAGTCGGCCGCCGGCA
>JAXITB010000221.1:0-5257 GCA_034680305.1 Polaromonas sp.
AAGCGAACACCCCCTCGGGGGGCAGCGGGTACACGCCAGTGACCCGCGTGGGGGCACAGTCATGAGCAGCAAGCCCTTGCCCGAAGACTATCTGTCCTATCCGCTGCGTCGCTATGGCATGGACCATGACCGCTATGACTGGTCGATGTTGCCCCGTCGCAAGCCGGTGGCCTGGCCTGGCGGCGCCCGCATCGCCCTGTGGGTGGTGCCGGCCCTGGAGTGGTTCCCGCTGAACATGTCGGGCCAGCCTTTCAAGCCGCCGGGTGCGATGCAGACGGCTTACCCGGACCTGCGGCACTACACCTTGCGTGACTACGGCAACCGGGTGGGCATCTTTCGTATCATGAAGGCGCTCGAGCGCCACGGCATCCCGGCCACGGTGGCGGTCAATGCGGCGGTGGCGGTGCGTTACCCAGCGCTGATGGCCCAATGCAAGCGCCTGGGCTGGGAGGTCATGGCTAACGGCCTCGACATGGACCACCTGCACCATGGCGGCCTGGACCCCGAGGAAGAAAAGCGCTGGATCACCCAAAGCCTGGATTTGTTGCGCCAAGCCATTGGTCAGCCGGTGCGCGGCTGGCTGTCGCCGGCCAAGTCCGAGTCTTTTCAGACCTTGGACCTGCTGGCCCAGGCCGGCCTGGACTATGTGTGCGACTGGGTCAACGACGACATGCCCTATGAAATGCGCACGCAGACCAAGCCGCTGGTGGCCATGCCGCATCCGATCGACATCGACGACTACACCATCTTGGTCAACAACCACCACACCGAGGACGACTTCCGGGACCAGCTGATCGACCACTTCGATGTGCTTTATCGCGAGTCCAGCGCCGACAACGGCCGGGTGATGGCCATTTCGCTGCACCCCTGGGTGATCGGCCAGCCCTACCGCATCCGGGCGCTGGAGGAGGCGCTGGCCCACATCATGCGCCATCGGGGCGTCTGGGCCTCCACCGGCTCGCAGATTCTTGACGCCTGGCAGCAGGCCTGAATGCGCAAGCACTGCCTTGTCCGCCGCGCCCTGGCCCGAAGCCGGTCCAGGGGCGCTCGGTCAGCCGACAGCCTTGACTTCGGCCAGGTCGTTCCAGACGTCCTGTCGCTGGATCAGCCCGCCGGCAACTTCAAAGCGGTCGATGAAGCGAATGCCGCCGAAGGCGCTGCCGTCGAGCCACACGCCCTCGAGCGTGCCGCTGCAGTACACCACCGTGCTGTCTTCGCCCCAGCATTCATCGAAGCGCTCGAAGCGCTTGCCGATGCGGCTGTAGCGGGTCTTGGCCCAGGCCATCAGCTCGCTGAATTCGCGCATGGGCGCAGCACCGGGGAAGGTCATCACGAAGCCGGGCGCCAGCATTTGCCGCGCCGCGTCGAGCTCGCGGGCCTGCATGCGCTCGAGGAACTGGCGCACCAGGGCGCTGGCTTCGGGCAATTCGGCGCCGCCGGCGCTCATGCGCTTGCCGTCGCGCTGATAGGTGGCGGCCTCGTTGACAAACACCGTGGTGCCGGCATTGGAGGCCGCAATGACCGATCGCACCGTGCGGGCGGTTCGCTCCACCAAGCGTTCACGCGCCTGCGCGCTGTAGCCGGGCAACAAAGTGATCGAGACAACTGGCATGGCAAAACTCCTTGGACTTCAGGTCGAGGCCACCATTGTGCCGGCTGCCGCGCGGGGGCGCTGGCCTCATGATCGCCGGTCAGGATCGCATCGACTACAGCGCGCTGCCTGAGCGGGCGCCCTTGCGCTGGCCTGGCGGTGCGCGGGTGGCGGTCTGGGTGGCGCCCAACATCGAGCACTACGAATACCTGCCCGAGCAGGTCAGGGTGCGCGACCCTTGGCCCCGGCTGCCCCACCCGGACATTCTTGGCTACGGTCTGCGCGATTACGGCAACCGGGTGGGTGTCTGGCGTCTGATGGAACTGTTCGACCGGCTTGAGTTGCCGATCACGGTGTCGCTCTCGATGGCGGTACTCGACATGTATCCCGACCTGGCGCAGGCCATGATCGAGCGGCGGTGGGAGTTCATGTCGCACGGGCTCTACAACACCCGCTATCACTGGAACATGAGCGAGGAGGAGGAGCGCGAGGCGATCGAGCAGTGCCAGCAGATCCACCTGCGGCACACGGGCCGGCGCTTGCAGGGCTGGTTTTCGCCGGCTGCATCCAATAC
Organism: Polaromonas sp.; assembly: GCA_034680305.1. GTDB lineage: Bacteria > Pseudomonadota > Gammaproteobacteria > Burkholderiales > Burkholderiaceae_C > Polaromonas. The sequence continues at coordinate 2,166 of JAXITB010000221.1, forward strand.
GCTGCTGACGCCCGATCTGGTGGCCGAAAGCGGCATCGCGTACCTGTGTGACCTGTATCACGACGATCAGCCCACGCCCATCCGGGTGCGCAGCGGCTGCCTGACGTCTCTGCCGTATTCGATGGAGATCAACGACAGCATCGCCTGGCGTCGCGGCATGGAAGGGCCAGCCTTTGCCCGCAAGATCCGCGATGAATTCGACGTGCTTTATGCCGAAGGGGCCGAGCACGGCCGCGTGATGAACATCGCGGTTCACCCGTTCATCATGGGTCAGCCCCACCGCATCGATGCCTTGGCCGGTGCGCTCGAGTACATCCGTAGCCACGATCAGGTCTGGTGGGCCACTGGCGCCCAGATTGTTCAGTGGTACCGACAGCACCATTTGGAGGAGTGCGTATGAATGCCTCGCAGGATTACATCCGCGATTACATGAGCGAGCCGGTGATTGACGCTGCCGGTGCAGCGCTGATCATCATCGACATGCAGTACGCCACTGGCTCGCGCCAGGGCGCGCTCGGCCGAACGCTCAAAGCCCAAGGCTCCAGCGTGGGCGACTACCGGTTTGCCCGCATTGAGGGTTCGGTTTTGCCCAGCATTGTCCAACTGCGCGCCCATTTCCATCGGCTGCAACGCCCGGTGCTGCACGTCACGCTGGGCTCGGCCTTGCCCGATGCCAGCGACGCCCCCAGGCACATGCGCAAGCTCCTGGCCAGTTGCAGCAACCATGTGGGCAGTCGCGAGCATGAAATCCTGGATGAACTCAAGCCGGTGGCCGGCGAGCATGTGCTGCGCAAGACCACCGTCGGTGCCTTTGCCTCGACGCCGATCGACAGCCTGCTGCGATCGCTGCGCATCGATCAGCTCTACATGGTGGGTGTGTCCACCAATATGTGCGTCGAGACGACCGCCCGCGAGGCGGCCGACCGGGGCTACCAGGTCACCTTGGTTGAAGACGCCTGCGGCACCACGTTTGAAGACTTGCACCAGGTGACCATGCGCAACTTCCAGCGCCTGTTTGGCCGGGTCACCTCCACCGCCGAGGCGATCGCGGAATTGCGGGAGGCCCCATGACACAACGGGTCTTAGTGATCGTTCCTTTTGCGATGTCAGCTGACAACCTGGCGCTGCGCCAGGAGCAACTCAAAGGCATTGATTTGTCGCCGCAGTTGCAGTTTGAGTTCCGTCCGGTCAAGGCCGGTCCGGTCAATTACGCCAGCCATCATGACTTCGTGCTGGCCGATGCCGCCAACTTCGAGGCAGGCTGCCGCGCGCAGGATGAGGGATTCAGCGCGGTGTGCATCGACACCATGAGCGATTCGGGGGTGGCGGCGCTGCGTTCGGTGCTCGACATCCCGGTCTTTGGGCCAGGCAAGGTATCCATGCTGGCCGCCCTGATGTTGGGAGACCGGTTTTCGGTGCTGACCATGGCCAGCCGTTGGAAGCCGCTTTATAAAAAGGCGCTGGACGAGCTGGGCCTGCATCACAAGTGCGCTTCGGTGCGCGCCATCGAGGTGGCGCCCGACAACCAGGCCCTGCTATCGGGCAAGGAGGAAGACGTGTTTCCCTTGCTTGAGGCGGCGGCGCGGCGAGCCATTGACGAAGACGGTGCAGAGGTGATCGTTCTGGGCTCGACCACCATGCATCAGTCGCACGCGTGGCTGAGCCAGCGTCTGCCGGTTCCTGTCATCAACCCGGGCCCGCTGAGTTACAAGATGGTCGAGGCCGCGCTGGGTTTGGGCTTGAGCCACAGTCGGCAGGGCTATCCCAGGCCCATGCACCCACGGCTCGATATGCTGCAGGCCATGATGACGGCCGCCGCACAGTCGGTGGCGCGTCCCGGATGATCACGCCTGACTTCGGAGACCAGACATGCCCAAGCTGTTGACACCGGATCAGGTACGGGCTTACGAGCGCGACGGATTTGTTTATCCCCTGGATGTGATCGACGCCGATGAGACCAAAGCTTACCGGCGGGAGCTCGAAGACTGGGAGCGTCAGCGCGGTGCGCCCATCGACTTTCCGGAGAAGTCCAAGAGTTATCTGCTCTTCAACTGGGCCGACCAGTTGGTGCATCATCCGCGCATTCTTGATGCGGTGGAAGATGTGATCGGGCCCGACATCTTGGTCTACCACTCCACGCTGTTCGTCAAAGAGGCGCACACGCCGGCCTATGTGCGCTGGCACCAAGACAGCACCTACTTTTACCTGAAGCCTCATCTTCATGTGACGGCCTGGGTGGCTCTGTCTGATGCCAGCGTGAAGGCCGGTTGCATGCAGGCCTTGCCCGGCAGTCACCGCTGGGGTGCCTTCGAGCACGACGACCGCCCTGAGCCGATGAACATGATTCGCCGGGGGCAGGGCATCAGTGGGCGCTTCGATGATGCTCGGGGCCAGTTCATGCCGGTCGCGGCCGGTCAGATGTCGCTGCACCACACCGATTTGGTTCACGCCTCGGGCGGTAATGACAGCGACGACCGCCGCCTGGGCTATGCCATCAGCTACATCCCGGCCCATGTGCGGCCGGTCGGGGCAGTGCGGCCCTCGGCGCTGCGGGTGCGGGGTCGAAGCCACGGGCATTTCATCGAGGAAGAGCGACTGATGCAAGCCGGCTCGGATGCTGCGCGAAACAGCCACGCGCAGGCCTTGGCCTTGTTCCGGTCCTTGCAGGACGCGGGCTTTCAGGCACCGACCCAGACCCCAGACCAGCCTCAGGAGATCGCCCAATGAATCACCACTTAGACGCGCCCGGCCTGCAAGCCCTGGTCGAGCGTTACTTTGCCGCAGTCGATGGTCGGGATCTGGCCGGCACACTGGCCTGCTTTGCACCCGATGTCCGTTTTGGCATTGCCAACCATGGCGTGTTCTACCAGGGTCGTGACACCGAAGTTCGTGGCATGTTCGAGCGGCTCGCCGATCGCTACGCCCGCGTCTGGCATGGTGACTTCGACCACGTCTTTGACGTACCGGCTCAGCGGGTGGCCAGTCGCTTTCGGGTGGAAAACATCACCCACCAGGGCGAGAAGCGGCTGAAGAACAACTGCAATTTCTTTGCGCTTCGCGACGGGCTGTTTCAGGAAGTTTTCGTCTACATG
>JAXITB010000222.1:0-5230 GCA_034680305.1 Polaromonas sp.
CCAGCACATCGCCCAAGGCCACATAGTGGGGTACCGTCAGGCGAAAACGGCGCTTGAGTTTGCTTTTTTCCAGCGCCACGTCCACCCGGCCATGGCCGGTGCCTGCGGCAATGATGCGGACATGCTCGGCTTGGGCAAAGGCCTCCAAAGTCAGTTTCTTTCGGCCCGCCAGTGGGTGCCCGGCGCGCATCAAGGCAATGTATTTCTGGCGAAACAGGGCCTGCTGAAAAAACCCAGCCTGAAGCTGGGGCAGCAGGCCCAAGGCCAAGTCGATGCGACCGGTGGCCATGTCGTCTTTGAGCGGGGCCTGGGTGACGCTGAGCACCTGAAGCGTCACGCCCGGGGCGGTACGGTTCAGGGCATCGATGAGCACCGGCAGGAAATACATCTCGCCCACATCGGTCATGGCGATGGTGAAGCTGCGCGAACTGGTCTTGGGGTCGAAAGCCGCGCGCACCTGCAAAGCCTGCTGCAAGCCGCCCAAGGCCATAGCCACCGGCTCGGCCAATTGCAGGGCATAAGGCGTCGGTTCCATCCCCCCTTGCGTGCGCAAAAACAGCTCGTCGCCCAAACTGGCGCGCAAACGCCCCAGGGCGCTGCTGACCGCCGGCTGGCTCATGCCCAGGGCCTGGGCGACGGCCGACACGCGTCGCTTGGACAGCAGGTGATGGAACACCACGAGCAAATTGAGGTCCAGGCGAGAGATCTCCATAATTATTTGATTTTCAAATACTGATTATATTGATGATCCGGTTTACTTAAGAGAGACACCACCGCATGATCGCGGCTGGTTTTCATGGAGCCAAGTCATGCAAGAGCAAGCCATACGCTGGGAAAGGGCCGACAGCAGTCGCATTCCCTTTGCGGTCTACACCGGGCCAGACAGCCACAAGAAAGAGCTGGAGCGCTTTTTCTACCGGGGTCACTGGAGCTATGTGGGCCTGGAGGCCGAGATCCCCCAACCCGGCGACTTCAAGCGAACGGTCATCGGCGAGCGATCGGTCATCATGACCCGCAGCGCCGACGGTCAGATCCATGTGCTGGAAAACGTTTGCGCCCACCGGGGCATGGCGTTTTGCCGCGAACGTCACGGCAACAAGAAGGAACTGGTTTGCCCCTACCACCAATGGAGCTACACGCTAGACGGCCAGTTGCAGGGCGTGCCCTTTCGCCGGGGCGTGCGCCAGGACGGCAAGATCAATGGCGGCATGCCGGCCGACTTTGACCCCAAGGATCACGGCTTGACCCGTCTGAAGGTGGCCAGCCGCGGTGGCGTGGTGTTCGCGTCCTTCGACCACTCGGTGGAGTCGCTCGAGTCCTATATGGGGCCGACCATCCTGAAGTACTTCGATCGGCTGTTCAATGGGCGGGCCCTGAAGATCCTGGGCTACAACCGCCAACGCATCCCCGGCAACTGGAAGCTCATGCAGGAAAACATCAAGGACCCGTATCACCCGGGCCTGCTGCACACCTGGTTTGTGACCTTTGGTCTTTGGCGGGCCGACAACAAGTCTGAGTTGCGCATGGACGAGCACCACCGCCACGCCGCCATGATTTCCACCCGCGGCACCGGCGGCCAGGCCGATAAGGCCCAAGTGACCCAGGTCAGCAGCTTCAAGGCCAGCATGGAACTGAACGACCCGAGCTTTCTGGACATCGTGCCCGAGCCCTGGTGGGAAGGGCCGACCGCCGTGATGATGACCCTGTTTCCCAGCGTGATCTTTCAGCAGCAGGTCAACAGCGTCTCCACGCGGCACATCCAGCCCGACGGCCATGGCGCCTTTGACTTTGTTTGGACCCATTTCGGCTTTGAAGACGACACGCCCGAGATGACCGAGCGTCGCCTGCGTCAGGCCAACCTGTTCGGCCCGGCCGGTTTTGTCTCGGCCGACGACGGCGAGGTGATCGAGTTTTCACAGGAGGCCTTTGAGACCAAGCCCGAGCACCGCACCCTGGCCGAGCTGGGCGGGCGCACCGCGGAGGAAACCGAACACATGGTCACCGAAACCCTGATCCGTGGCATGTACGACTACTGGCGCAAAGTGATGAAGGACTGATGATGGTCGATCTGCAAACTTGGTTCGGCATCCAGCAGCTCTATGCCGATTACGCCCTGGCCGTCGACAGCGGTCAGTGGGACCTGTGGCCTGAATTCTTCACCGAACAATGCGTCTACAAGCTGCAGCCGCGGGACAATCATGAACGCGGCTTTCCGCTGGCCACGCTCTCGCAGACCAGCAAAGGCATGCTCAAAGACCGCGTCTACGGCATCAGCCAGACCATCTACCACGACCCCTACTACCAGCGTCATGTGGTGGGCGCCCCCGTGGTGCGCAAGGTCGATGGCGATCGCATTCACAGCGAGGCCAACTATGCGGTTTTTCGCACCAAGTACGACAAGGCCAGCACCGTGTTCAATGTCGGGCGTTATATTGACACCATCGTGAACACGCCGGCCGGCCTGAAGTTTGCCGAGCGCCTGTGCATTTACGACAGTGAAATGATTCCCAACGCCATCATCTACCCGATCTGACCATGAGCAACTGGACCGATGTGGCCGCCGAGGCCGACCTGTTTGAAGGCGTGGGCCTGGCGGTGACGCCCGCCGGCCGCGACATCGCGGTATTCAAACTCGACGATGGCGTGTGGGCCATCGACAACCTGTGCAGCCACGGCAACGCCCGCCTGTGCGACGGCTTTGTCGAAGGGCATCAGGTCGAATGCCCCTTCCATCAGGCCCTGTTCGACCTGCGCGATGGCTCAGTGGCCTGTGGCCCGGCGACCGAAGCGGTCAAGTCCTGGCCGGTGCGCATCGACCAAGGCCGCGTCCTGATCGACCTGGGCGATTGAGCCCAGATCGCGCTTGGATCGCTCGCCGGCTTGGGCCAACTCCTCACGAGACCAAGCCTAGCCCCTCTGAGCCAGACCTTCAGGGTAAGCCCGCGACACCCTAAGACGGCGGGTCGAACCCAGTCGTGCTAAAAACCGGCAACGGCCGAGCCAGCACTGCCAGACCCTGCCCGGGTGCCAGGCTCGCCAAGCCACCGATACCTGGAGACCCGCCGCATGGACCTTGCCTTTACCTCTGAAGAACAACAGTTTCGAGACGACATCCGCCAGTGGGTGCGCGCCCAACTGCCCGCCGATCTGGCCCATAAAGTCCACCATGGCCTGCGCCTGAGCCGTGAGGACATGCAGGGCTGGGCCCGCATCCTCGGGGCCAAGGGCTGGCTGGGCTATGCCTGGCCTCGCGAATTCGGCGGGCCGGGCTGGAACGCGGTGCAAAGGCACCTGTTCGAAGAAGAATGCGCGCTGGCCGGTGCGCCGCGCATCGTGCCCTTTGGGCCGGTGATGGTGGCTCCGGTGATCATGGCCTTCGGCAGCCCGGCCCAACAGCAACGCTTTTTGCCGGGCATTGCCAGCGGCGAAGTCTGGTGGAGCCAGGGCTACAGCGAGCCAGGCTCAGGCTCGGACCTGGCCTCCCTCAAGACCCGGGCCGAGCGGCGCGGCGACCACTACATCGTCAATGGCCAGAAAACCTGGACCACCCTGGGCCAGTATGGGCAGTGGATCTTCTGCCTGGTGCGCACCAGCAGCGAAGGCAAGCCGCAGACGGGCATCAGCTTCCTGCTGATCGACATGGCCTCCCCCGGCGTGACGGTGCGCCCCATCCGCCTGCTCGACGGCGAATGCGAGGTCAATGAGGTCTGGTTCGACAACGTGCAGGTGCCCGCTGAAAACCTGGTCGGGCAAGAAAACCAGGGGTGGACCTACGCCAAATACCTGCTCGGCCATGAGCGCACCAACATCGCCGACGTCAACCGCGCCAAGCGCGAGCTCGAGCGCCTCAAGCGCATCGCCCAGGCCGAAGGTCTGTGGGACGACAGCCGCTTTCGCGACCAGATCGCCCTGCTCGAGGTGGACATCGTGGCCCTGGAAATGCTGGTGCTGCGCGTGCTGTCGGCCGAACGCTCGGGCAAGAATTCACTGGACATCGCCGGCCTGCTCAAAATCCGCGGCAGCGAGATCCAGCAGCGCTACGCCGAATTGATGATGCTGGCCGCTGGCCCCTTTGCCCTGCCGCTGATTCACGAAGCCATGGCCGCAGGCTGGCAACCCGACCAGCCCTTCCCGGGCGGGGCCCTGCACTGCGCTCCCCTGGCCTCGAACTACTTCAACATGCGCAAAACCACCATCTATGGCGGCAGCAACGAGGTGCAGCGCAACATCGTGGCCCAGAGCCTGCTCGGCTGAAAGGAGAACCCATGGATTTCGATTTTTCCGACGAACAGCTGCAACTGCGCGAAGCCGTCACCCGCTGGGTGGACAAGGCCTACCCTTTCGAGCGCCGGCGCGAGATCGAGGCACAGGGCGGTTTTTCCAGGCCAGCCTACACCGAACTGGCCGAATTGGGGCTCACCGCCCTGACCGTGCCTGCCGACCACGGCGGGCTGGGCATGGGGCCGGTCGAGGCCATGGTCGTCATGCAGGCGCTGGGGCAGGGCCTGGTGCTCGAGCCCCTGACCCAGACCCTGATGGCCAGCACGCTACTGAGCCACCACGCATCGCCCGAACTGCAAGCGGCCTGGCTGCCGGCTCTGGCCGACGGCAGCCAGCTCATCAGCCTGGCCTGGCAGGAGCGGGGCGGTCGCTACCGGATCGAACACGCCCAGACCACCGCCACGCCCCAAGGTCAGGGCCATGTCTTGACCGGCACCAAAAGCGTGGTGGCGGTGGGCGATCAGGCCGATGCCCTGCTGGTCAGCGCAAAGCTGGGTGGGCAGTTGGCGATGTTTCTGGTCGATGGCCAGGCCAGCGGCTTGAGCCGGCACGGCTACGGGGTCCAGGACGGCAGCCGCGCCGCCGAAGTGCATCTGCAGGACACACCGGCTGTGCTGATCACCCGCGAAGGCCTGGCGGCGCTGTCGCTGGCCGTGGACCTGGGCGCGGCCTGCGCCTGCGCCGAGGGCGTGGGTGTGATGGAACGCAGCCTGGCCCTGACCTGCGACTACATGAGGCAGCGCCAACAGTTCGGCGTGGCCATTTCGAGCTTTCAGGCCCTGCGCCACCGGGTGGCCGACATGAAAATGCAACTCGAGCTGGGCCGCTCCATGAACTACTACGCCTGGCTCAAGCTCGCGGCTGCCGAGCCCGAGCGGCGCCAAGCCATCGCCCGCGCCAAGGTGCAGCTGGGTCAGTCCATGCGTCTGGTGGGGCAGCAGAGCGTGCA
>JAXITB010000223.1:0-5213 GCA_034680305.1 Polaromonas sp.
CATCAAGGTAAGACTGCTCGATGGTCGAACCCTTGGCCAGTTTCTTCGGACCGCCGTTGGCCTTCTTGCCGACGATCAGGCGGCCGACACGCTCGAACGCGTCGCGCTCGACGATGCGCATCTGATCGGCCAGATCCAGCTTGTAATGCCGCAGGTGTTCATCGATGATCGACTGGGCGCGCTTGTCGCGCTCGATGCCTTCGCGGGTGAACACCTGGACGTCGATGACCGTGCCGGCGATACCGGACGGCACGCGCAACGACGTATCCTTCACATCGGAGGCCTTCTCGCCGAAGATCGCGCGTAACAGCTTTTCCTCAGGCGTCAGTTGGGTTTCACCCTTCGGTGTCACCTTGCCGACCAGCACGTCAGCAGCCTGGACTTCAGCACCGATATAGACGATGCCGGAGTCGTCGAGGCGGGAAAGCTGGGTTTCACCCAGCGAGGCGATATCGCGGGTAATTTCCTCGGGGCCGAGCTTGGTGTCACGGGCGACGACCGTCAGTTCCTCGATGTGGATCGAGGTGTAGCGGTCTTCGGCCACCACACGTTCGGAGATCAGGATCGAGTCTTCGAAGTTGTAGCCGTTCCAAGGCATGAAGGCGATCAGCATGTTCTGACCGATGGCGATCTCGCCCAGGTCAGTGGACGCGCCGTCGGCCACCACATCGCCCTTGGACAGCTTGTCGCCGCGCTTGACGATGGGGCGCTGATGGATGTTGGTGTTCTGATTCGAACGCTGGTACTTGATGAGGTTGTAGATGTCCACACCCACCTCGCCAGCCACCGCCTCGTCGTCATTGACACGCACCACAATGCGGGTGGCATCGACGTAGTCGACCACGCCACCGCGATGGGCGGTGACCACGGTGCCGGAGTCGATCGCGGCCACACGCTCGATGCCAGTGCCCACCAGCGGCTTTTCTGGACGCAGCACAGGCACCGCCTGGCGCGACATGTTGGCGCCCATCAGCGCGCGGTTGGCGTCGTCGTGCTCCAGGAAGGGCACGAGCGAGGCGGCCACCGAGACGATCTGCGCGGGCGAGACGTCCATGTACTGAACCCGCTCTGCGCCACACAAAATGGATTCGCCGTTCTCGCGGGCCGACACGAGATCGCCGGTCAGGCGGCCTTCCTTGTCCAGGGCGGCATTGGCCTGGGCGATCACATACTTGCCTTCCTCGATGGCCGACAGATAGTCGATCTGGTCGGTCACCTTGCCGTCGATCACCTGACGGTAAGGCGTCTCAATGAAGCCGTACTCGTTCAAGCGGGCGTACAAGGCCAGCGAGTTGATCAGGCCGATGTTCGGGCCTTCAGGGGTTTCGATGGGGCAGACCCGGCCATAGTGCGTGACGTGCACGTCGCGCACCTCAAAGCCAGCGCGCTCGCGCGTCAGACCGCCCGGGCCGAGGGCCGAAACACGACGCTTGTGCGTGATCTCGGCCAGCGGATTGGTCTGGTCCATGAACTGCGACAACTGCGATGCGCCGAAGAACTCCTTCAGGGCGGCCGAGATCGGCTTGGAGTTGATCAGGTCATGCGGCATCAGGGGCTCTTGCTCAGCCTGACCCAGACGCTCCTTGACGGCTTTTTCGATGCGAGCCAGACCAGTGCGGAACTGGTTTTCGGCCAACTCACCGACGCAGCGCACGCGGCGATTGCCCAGGTGGTCGATGTCATCGACCTGACCCTGGCCGTTGCGCAGATCCACCAGGATCTTGACCACGGCCATGATGTCGTCATTGCTGAGCACCATGGCGCCGGTGGTTTCGGTGCGGCCGACGCGGGCGTTGAACTTCATGCGACCCACACGCGACAGGTCGTAAGTGTCGGGGTTGTAGAACAGGCGCTGGAACAGGGCCTGCACCGCGTCTTCGGTCGGCGGCTCGCCAGGGCGCATCATGCGGTAGATGGCCACGCGGGCGGCAAACTCGTCGGCCGTCTCGTCCATGCGCAGCGTCTGGCTGATGTAGGCGCCTTGGTCGAGTTCATTGGTGTAGAGCACCTGCAGATCCAGCACGCCGGCGGCACGCAGTTTTTTCAGCAGGGCTTCGGTCAACTCGTCGTTGGCCTTGGCAATGATCTCGCCCGTTTCCGGGTCGACCATGTTGCGAGCCACCACACGGCCGATCAGGAAGTCTTCCGGCACGCTGATGGACGAGGTGCCCGACTGCTCAAGCTCGCGGGTGTGACGGGCGGTGATGCGCTTGTCCTTGGCCACAATGACCTTGCCCGACTTGTCGGTGATGTCAAAGCGGGCCACTTCGCCGCGCATGCGCTCGGCCACAAACTCCATCTGGGCGCCACTGTCCATCAGACGGAAGTTGTCGAACACGAAGAAGTTGGCCAGGATGGATTCCGCATTCAGGCCAATGGCCTTGAGCAAAATCGTCACCGGCATCTTGCGACGGCGGTCGACGCGGAAGTACAGGATGTCCTTGGGGTCGAATTCGAAATCGAGCCAAGAGCCACGGTAGGGAATGATGCGGGCAGAGAACAGCAATTTGCCCGAGCTGTGGGTCTTGCCCTTGTCGTGCTCGAAGAACACGCCAGGCGAGCGGTGCAACTGGGAGACGATCACCCGCTCGGTGCCGTTGATGACGAAAGAGCCTTTGTCGGTCATGAGCGGGACTTCGCCCATGTAGACCTCCTGCTCCTTGACCTCCTTGACCACCTTGGACTGCGGCGTCGACGACTCGCGGTCATAGATGATCAGCTGCACCTTGGCGCGCACGGCCGAGGCGAAGGTCAGACCGCGGGTCTGGCACTCGCGCACATCGAAGGCCGGCTTGGCCAGGTTGTACTCGAGGAACTTCATCTCGACAAAGCCGTTGTGCGAGACGATGGGGAATGCGTTTTCGAACGCGGCCTGCAGCCCTTCAGGCTGACGTTTTTGCGGCGAGCGGTCTGCTTGCAGGAAGGCCGTGTAGGCATCTTTCTGCATCTGCAGCATGTAGGGGACTGCCAACACGCTTTCGCGGTTGCCGAAGCTCTTGCGTATGCGTTTGCGTTCGGTATAGGAATAGGCCATGAGTTCTCCGCTTGGAAGGGACGAAATGAAACGGTCTGGGCTCTGGCGACTGTCTTGAGCACTGGCGCACCAGCGCCGGCTCAGACTTGGTGGTTGGCCACTACCAACCAATGGCGGACGGCGATGCATTGCACATCGCCCGAACCAAGGCGTCTCCTGCAGTCGGGTTCAGAAGACACTTGAAAAACGGCAGCGGGCTGTTTTTCAGGTGCGCTCTGAAAGCGCAAAAGGCTGGAGGCCTTGCAGATGCCTCCAGCCCTGGGTGAACCAAGGATTACTTGAGTTCGACCTTGGCGCCAGCTTCTTCGAGCTTCTTCTTGGCAGCCTCGGCGTCGGCCTTGGGCACGGCTTCCTTGACCGGCTTCGGCGCACCGTCGACCAGGTCTTTGGCTTCTTTCAGGCCCAGACCGGTGATCTCGCGCACGGCCTTGATGACCGACACCTTGTTGGCGCCGGCTTCGGTCAGCACCACGGTGAAGTCGGTCTTTTCTTCGGCAGCCGCAGCGGCACCGCCGCCAGCGCCGGCAGCGGCCGGAGCGGCCATGGCTGCTGCGCTCACGCCAAACTTCTCTTCGATGGCCTTGACCAGGTCGTTGAGTTCGAGGACCGTCATGCCGTCAAGTGCGGCCAGAAATGCGTCTTTCTCGAATGCCATTTTGATTTCCTAATTCCAAAACAATGGGGTTGAACACGCGTGCTGCCGATCAGGCGGCAGCCGCTTCGCCTTTTTTCGTGGCCAATGCACCCAGCACCACAGCGGTACGGGAGATCGGCGACATGAGCAAGCCGCACAACTGAGCCAGCAGCACCTCTTTGGAGGGGATGTTGGCCAATTGCTTGACGCCGTTGACGTCGAGGGCCTTGCCAGCAAATGCACCGCCACGGATGACCAATTTGTCGTTGGTCTTGGCGAAGTCGCTGACCACCTTGGCGGCCGCGACCGCATCGGTGGAAAAGCCATAAATGAGCGGGCCGGTCATCTGGCCGGACACGACTTCGAACGCGCTGCCAGCGACCGCGCGGCGGGCCAGGGTGTTTTTCAACACACTCAGGTTCACGCCTTTTTCGCGGGCTTGGCTACGCAGCCGGGTCATGTCAGCGACCGTGATGCCACGGTATTCCGCCATCACAAGCGTCTGAGCTTTTGCGGCGAGGGCCGTCACCTCATCGATGACTGCCTGCTTCTCACTGCGATTGAGACTCAAGGTCTACTCCTTCAAAAATGTGTCCCTGGCTTACGCACGGGGAACACGCCTTGCCTTGCAGCGACCAACTGTTTCGGATTTCCTAAAAAATCTTCAAGCAGCGGGACCGCCATCTGCGCTGGCTTTCTCGATTAAGTGCCACCTTGCGAGCGGCACACCAGCGGTCTTGGATGACCTGCCGACTCAGGAGCCGACAGCCCACCACATCGAAGGGCCTCTAGCGAGACCCTTCAAATCTCTTACCCTGCCAGGGTTTGGGTATCGACGCGAACGCCCACACCCATGGTTGACGACACCGCCACCTTGCGCAGGTAAACACCTTTGCTCGAAGCCGGCTTGGCCTTGTTCAGTGCATCGACCAGCGCCGCGAGGTTGCCCTGCAGCTTGTCGTTGTCGAAGGAACGGCGACCAATGGTGGTGTGAATGATGCCGGCCTTGTCGACACGGAACTGCACCTGACCGGCCTTGGCGTTCTTGACGGCAGTGGCCACATCGGGAGTGACAGTGCCCACTTTCGGGTTAGGCATCAGACCGCGCGGACCCAGCACCTGGCCGAGCGTGCCGACCACGCGCATGGCGTCGGGCGAGGCGATCACGACGTCGAAGTCCATCTTGCCACCCTTGATTTCAGCAGCCAGATCGTCCATACCGACGATGTCTGCGCCAGCGGCCTTGGCTTCTTCGGCCTTGGCACCTTGGGCGAACACAGCCACGCGCTTGGTCTTGCCGGTGCCATTGGGCAGCACCACGGCACCACGAACGACCTGGTCGGACTTCTTGGCATCGACACCGAGCTGGACGGCCACGTCGATGGATTCATCGAACTTGGCGGTCGCGCATTCTTTGACGATGACGAGCGCATCGGACAGGGGGTACAGCTTGTTGCTGTCAACCTTGCCGGCCTGGGCCTTTTGTTTTTTGGTCAGCTTGCTCATCTCACACGCCCTCCACAGTCACGCCCATCGAACGGGCCG
>JAXITB010000224.1:0-5192 GCA_034680305.1 Polaromonas sp.
GCGGCACGTCCGCTTTCCCGGTTGCAGCAGGCCACAGCGGCGCTTCTGCGTCAGATGGACTTTCGCGGGCCCCACTGACGCTTCTTGCGATCTTCAGACCTGCCCTGCCCCACCCACTCGATGATCAGCGCAGCACGGCAACGCCGTCTGCAGCGCGAACGCCCTGCCCCTTGGGCAGCACAAAGATCGGGTTGATTTCAGCCTCGAGCAGATGTTCACCCAGCAGACAGGTCATGCGCGAGAACGCCACCACAGCGTCTACCAGCGCCTCGACGTCGGCATGAGGCCTGCCGCGGTAGCCTGTGAGCAGGGGCCAGGTCTTGAGCTCCTGCGCCATCGACAAAGCCTCGCTGCGGCTCAGGCCCGCAGGCCCTGCCACCCAGCGCATGGCTGTATCTTGCAAGAGCTCGGCCGTCACACCGCCCATGCCGAGCATGATGGCGGTGCCCAAGGCGTCCCGGTGCATGCCCAGAATCAGTTCGACGCCACCTTCAACCATTTCCTGCACCAAAAATCTGTCTGGTACTTGCCCGGTGTGTGTCTGCACGCGCTGACGCATCTGCGCCATTCGCTCTGGCAAGTCCTGCGCCGTCACGCCGACGGCCACCCCACTCACATCGCTTTTGTGCGTGATGTCAGTCGACAGGATTTTCAGCACCACACGCCCCCCAAGTTCGTTGGCAGCCGCCTTTGCCTGCTCTGCCGTGTCAACCACTTGCTCGGCAGTGCAGGGCACACCAAAGCGGCCAAAGAGCTGTTTGGCCTGCGCCTCGTCCAGTGCGCCTGTGGGCAGGTCGTGGAGCGCGATGGTCTCGGCCACGGCCGGCAGCGGCGTTGCTGTCGGCCGAAGCACAACCTGGCGCATGCCAGACACGGCTGCCGAAATGCTCTCGGCCGCCGTGTAGGCAGGGACCCCTTTTTCAGTCAGTAGCTTGCCTACAGCTGGGGCATGCGGACTCACATAAGCAAAGACCGGCTTGTCCGAACCCGGCAGACAGTCTTCGATCGCCCCCGCCATCAACTCTGGGCGGGCCAAGCCCGATGAACCGACCACAATCACCAACGCGTCATAGGTTGGGCTGGCCAGTAAGGCACGGATCGCACCTCGCAGCAGGTCCGGCTGCAGGCCAGCCAGAGTGACATCGATCGGGTTGCGATCCAGCACAGCTTCGCTGCCAGAGTTCAGAGCCCGCAGCGTTCTGGCAGTCCCTTCGTCGGGCGCTGGCGTCTCAAAACCGGCCATGCCCAGCTCGTCCGAAACGAGGGTGCCTGCGCCACCGGTGGAAGTCAGGATAGCCAAGCGGTTGCCGCGCAAGGTTCTGCCGGTGGCCAGCGCCGCCGAAATATCCAGCAAGTCCGCAAAGGTACGTGCACGGATGACGCCGACGTCCCTGAACAGGGCGTCGTACATGCGGTCCGCACCCGCCATGGCCCCGGTGTGCGAAACCGCTGCCCGCGCACCTGCTTCGGAGCGGCCGATCTTGAAAGCCACCACCGCTTTGCCCATCTGCGCTGCTTTCAGGCACGCTTGTCTGAATTTCTGCGGATGACGCACGGTTTCAATGTAAAGCGCAATGACGCGGGTGGCCGGATCTTCGGCCAGATGATCAATGAAGTCCGACAACTCCAGGTCCACTTCATTGCTGGTCGAAATCAGCTTTGACAAACCGATCCCCCGCGCCGCAGCCCTGGAAAGCAGTGAGCCAAGGATGCCGCCGCTTTGCGAAACCACACCAATCGCACCGGTCGGAAAATTGTCCATCTCCAGCGCCCCAGTGGCTGAGAGCATGATGTTGTCGGTCAGATTGACCAGGCCGATGGTATTGGGGCCTAAGATGCGCATGCTGCCGGCCGCCTGCAACAATTGTTGCTGGCGCAAATCACCGGCCTGCCCGGTTTCGGCATAACCGCTGGCCAGCACAATAGCCGCACCACAGCCCCGTGCCGCCAGATCGCGAACCGCAAGGTGGGCACGCTCGGCCCCGAGCAGGACGATGCCCACATCGGGCACCGCAGGCAGGCTGGCCACATCCGCGTAGCAGCGGATTCCGTCGATGGTCTCAACCTTGGGATTGACGGGAAACACCTCACCGGCAAAGCCGAGTTTTTTCAGATAGGCCATCGGTCTTCCGGCCGTTTTGGTGGGATCGGCCGAAGCACCAATGACAGCCACACTGCGGGGCCTGAGCAAACGAGCAATTGCATCCATGTCACTGATCCCTGGTGGCTGATGGGGCCAAGAAGGCTTCTACCGCAGCGCGGTGCTCGCTGCTGGTGTAGCAGATACCTTGCGCCTGACTGCCTTGCGCAAACACATCGTGTGCACGCAATTCAAAGCTCTGGTTGAGGATGGTCTTGGTCAGCGCCAAGGCCGTCGGCGATGCTTGGCTGAGCTCCAGCGCCCAGGCCTGTGCGTCGGTGAGCAAGGTTGCAGAAGAAGTCTTCCGGTCCACGATCCCCAGTGCTAACGCCTCATCAACCAGCACCTTGCGGCCAGTGAAAATGAGTTGCTTGGCCGTAGACAGCCCTACCCGACGGGGCAGGAAATACATGCCGCCACCGTCAGGCACGATGCCGCGCAGGATGTAGGACCAGGCAAAACTGGCCCATTCGCTGGCAATGATGAAATCGCAAGCGAGCGCGGTATCGGCGCCCAGCCCGGATGCGGCACCATTGACTGCAGCGATCACCGGCTTCGGGCAGGTGTGCAGCAAGGACTGCGTGTGGTGCACACGCTGTTGTCGGTGCCAGCCGTTGAAGCCCACCTCGCCGGCCGCAGCATTCATCCGCTTTTGCATGCCAGCGATATCGCCGCCAGCACAAAAGGCCTTGCCCGCACCGGTCAATACCAGCGCCCTGATGGTCTTGTCTGCAGTGACAGACTCCAGTGCATCGATGAACTCGGTGCGCATCGCGTCGCTCATGGCGTTGCGTTTATCAGGCCGTTGCAAGGTCAGCGTGGCAATGCCGCTGTGCAGTTGCAGTTCAATCAGGGAATAGTCCATGGAGCCTCCTGTGCGCTCAATCGGGTTTGATGTTGTTTTCCTTGACGATCTGGCGCCAGCGTTGCTCTTCACGCTTAACAAAGGCATCCAGCTCCTGGGGAGAGCCAGCGGTGACATTCAGGCCTTCTGGCTCAAGTTTTTTCTTGAACTCATCTGCCTGTGCTGCCTGTCTGACCGCCTGGTTGAGTTTGCCGATCACATCGGCAGGCGTGCCAGCAGGCGCAAACAGCCCGTACCAGCTCTCGACGGAATAACCCGGCACCACCTCGGCTATGGTGGGCACGCTTCGCATTGCGGGTGAACGCTCTGGCGTGGTGACGGCAATGGCCCGCAATCTGCCCGCTGCAATGTGGGGGGCTACGGCTGCGGCGGTGGCAAACATCATGTCCACTTGCCCACCCAGCAGATCCGTCATTGCAGGTCCGGCACCGCGGTAAGGAATGTGGAGCATCTTGACCTTGGCCAAGTTTTCAAACATTTCACCAGCAAGATGGGCCGATGTGGCGTTGCCCTGGGAAGCGTAAGACAGGCGACCGGGTTGCGCCTTGGCTGCATCCACCAAGTCCTTGACGGTTTTGAGCGGACTCTCGGTTTTGACCACCAAGACATTGGGGCCGCGTGCGACCAGGGACACCGGCGCAAAGGCTTTGTCGGGATCGAATGGCAACTTGGCCATCAGGCTAGGATTGACCGCATGGGCAAAGGTGGCCATCACCAGGGTGTAACCATCAGGCGCGCTCTTGGCGACCATGTCTGAGCCGATGATGGTGCCGGCACCGGGTCTGTTTTCCACAATCACAGACTGGCCCAATGTCTGAGCCATGCTTGCGGCTAACGTCCGGGTGATGCTGTCCGTTCCGCCACCCGGTGCAAACGGTACGATCAGCTTGACTGTTCTGTCGGGAAATGCGGCCTGGGCTGGCATTGCCAGTGCAGCCAAAGCAATTGCAGCAGCCGTCGAGAATGTTTGGAGGAAGGCTGGCCATCGTGTCGTCTTCATCATGCGGTCTCCTATTTGAAAAATATTTTTGATGCGGCTGCCAGGCCTAGCGTCGCTCGACAGCAGCTGCAAGCTTATGCGTGATCGGCTCAAACTGAACGGTTGATATTCCATAGAATGGAACAATCGCAGGGCGCCACCTGTTTCTGCTTCCGCGCTGTGACGGATCTTCGAAAGCCATGCCATGCACACTGCCGCTTTACCAAGGCCGGCCAAACCGGGACTCTCACCGAGTAATCGTTCACTCGAAAGAGGCATAGCCCTGCTCCAGGCTTTCAGGCCAGGATCAACCTTATTGGGCAATAGCGAACTGGCCGAGCGCACCGGCTTGTCCAAGTCGACGGTGAGCCGACTCACACAGACGCTGGTGGGCACAGGCTTTTTGCAGGTCGACTTGGTCACACGCGCCTATCGACTGGCACCTGCCACGCTCAGCTTGGGGCATGCCATGCGCTCCGGATCTGAAATCCTCAACATGGCCCTGCCCTTGATGCGAGCGACCGCCCAAACTCAGCACATCAACGTCGGTCTGGCCGCCCCCGATCTCGATGAAATGGTGTATCTGGAATCGATTCGCTACAACCCGAGGCCCAGCCTTCGTTCAGTGGTCTCGGGACAGCGCGTGCCAATAGAATCCACGTCCCTTGGCATGGCGTACCTTGCCCAAGTCCGTGAACCTTACCGCTCGACGCTGATGCAGCATCTGGCGCGCAAGCACGCACAGCACTGGCCGGTCATCGCTGACCATCTGGCCCAAGCGCAGGCCTGCATTGCCCAACAGGGTTGGTGCGCTGCCTCATGGCAGGCAGGGGTGATCGCACTCGCGGCCCCTATCCGATTCCAGGACCATGACTACGCCCTCAATGTCAGCCTGACAGTCTCAGAAGACAGGGATGCGGTCATAGAGCGCCTGGCGCGCATCTTGTTGGACTTGCATGCACAACTTCAGCGGGCGCTGAGGCGGCTCTGAAAGCGGTAAGCCCGGGTGAATCCGCTACAGACCCGAAGGCACTGCCCCGGGTCACGTCCAATCGCTGTTTGTAGCCTCAGACCCGCTCGATGATCAGCGCAATGCCTTGGCCCACACCGATGCACATGGTGCACAGCGCGTAGCGGCCTGCGGTTTGCTGCAGACGGTTGATGGCCGTGGTGGCCAGGCGAGCACCGGATGCGCCCAGCGGATGACC
>JAXITB010000225.1:0-5153 GCA_034680305.1 Polaromonas sp.
CGATCAGACGGCTCGTGCCAGCGGCGCCTGGCGCGGGCCTGCCGATACCCGTCGCTGATCTTCGAGATGAGTCAGCGAAGGTTCGCGAGGCGCACTCGCTGAGCTGAGCCGGGCCGCTCAGACTTCGCCGGCAGCGATCTGGCGCAGGGCCTGCTCGAACACGGCGCTGGGCTGGCCGCCAGAGATCAGGTGGCGGTCGTTGATGATGACTGCTGGCACCGCGTGGATGCCGGCCGCATGGTAGCGGGCCTGACTGTCTCTGACTTCCTGGGCAAAGTCCTGACTCGCCAGCACCGCTGCAGCCTGCGCGCGATCCAGGCCGGCCGTCTCGGCTGCTGCCAGAAGCACTTCGTGCTCATCCATGGCTTGGCGGTCACGGTGACAGGCTTGCAAAAGAGCGAGCTTGAGCGCGCCTTGCTGGTTTGGGTGACTGTGTCCGGCCCAATGCAGGAGTCGGTGGGCATTGAAGGTGTTGTAGATCCGCGCTCTTCCGTCGACATTGAATTCGAAGCCCACCTCTGCACCGCGCCGCCGAATGTTGTCCCGCGACTGAGCCTGTTGCGCCGGCGTGGAGCCGTACTTTTGGGTCAGGTGCTCGCTCATGTCCTGGCCGCCCGGACCCATCTGGGGGTTGAGTTCGAAGGGAAGAAAGTGCACGGTGGCGCTGACCTCCGGTTGTAGCCGTGAGAGCGCCTGCTGCAGCGCGCCCAGACCCACCGCGCACCAGGGGCAGGAAATGTCAGAGACGAAGTCGATTTTCAGATTCATGATTTTGTGGTGGACGAGTTTGTCACCCATGGTATCGCCAGTGGCCCGGGCGTGCCGTGAAGGAGCCGGACGGTCGTCGCATTTGACCCAGACCGAATTGACCGCTTTACACTGCACGCAGCCAGTGAAGTCTTGGAGGTTTGGATCATGTTGGCACGACTTGCCGCATTGGCCTTGCTGATGGTTTGCTCAGCACCGCTGGGCGCCCAGTCCGTGTATCGGGTGGCCCAGTTGCCCGAGGCGCTCAAGGGTGTCTGGCAGCGCAATTTGCCTGAGATGAGCGCCAACAGCCGCTGCGCGGCAGCTTTTGACGCCAGCGAGGGCAGCAAGATGACGCTGCAATGCTCCATTTATATCCGCATGGCCGCCGAAGGCGAACGCCGGGCCCTGCGACTGTGCGAGGACAAGCGGCGCGAGTTGGGCATTCATGCCCCTTGTCGGCTGGTGCAGCCTTGAAGGCGGTGAGATCTGATCATCCGCCTTGCCGCGCATGGCCTAGCTCTAAAATGTGAGACATAAAGTTTGTGGCTTTGCCACAGACGGTGGGTGTCTGTGGCAAGGGCCCGTGGTGTTTTTTATGACTAAAGGAGGCCGGTAATGGCAATCAATCGTGTGGGGGTGATCGGTTCGGGCACCATGGGCAACGGTATCGCGCAGATCTGCGCCGCGGCTGGCTTGGACGTCGTCATGGTCGACGTTTCCCAGCAAGCCCTGGAGCGCGGGCTCAAGACCATCGCCGGCAGCCTGGACCGCCAGGTCCGCAAGGGCACGCTCGACGAATTGGGCAAGCAGGCGGTGCTGCAGCGCATTCGCAGCACCACCGCCTATGAAGACCTCAGCGGCGCCGATCTGGTGATTGAGGCCGCAACCGAGCGCCGCGATCTCAAGCTGTCCATCCTCAAGCAGGTGGAGGCCCTGGTGGGTGAAGACGTGGTCATTGCCACCAACACCTCGTCGATCTCCATCACCGAGTTGGCCGCTGCGCTCAAGAAGTCCGATCGTTTCATCGGCACCCATTTCTTCAACCCAGTCCCGGTCATGGGGCTGCTCGAACTCATTCGTGGCCTGCAGACCTCCGACCAGACGCATCAAGCGATGTTGGCCTTTGCGACCCAGGTCGGCAAGACGGCGGTGACGGCCCGCAACTCCCCGGGTTTTGTGGTCAACCGCATCTTGGTGCCCATGATCAACGAGGCGATTTTTGTCTTGCAGGAGGGGCTGGCCTCGGCCGAAGACATCGACGCCGGCATGAAGCTGGGCTGCAACCATCCCATCGGTCCTTTGGCGCTGGCCGACATGATTGGCCTGGACACCTTGCTGGCGGTGATGGACGTGTTCTACGAGGGCTTCAACGATTCCAAATACCGCCCCGCCCCTTTGCTCAAGGAAATGGTGGCCGCCGGTTGGCTGGGGCGCAAGAGCGGACGCGGCTTTTACAGCTATTGACGGCGCTTGAGGGGCCCCCCTGGTCGTATCGACCGCAAGGCCCTGAACTCATCGGCCAGGGCCAGTCTTGCATCGGACCTGGCTTTTCTCTTGAACAGCCATTGCTGTTTCTCGAAAGGGTGGCTCCTTGCCTTTGCAAGGGACCCGATGCCCAATCGGAGCGAATTAAAATAAGGACGCCGCCGGTCGCGCCATTCCGACGCCCGGCGGCTTTTCTTTGTTCGGAATCATGTCGAGGCGCACCATGTACAAAAACCTCCTGGCTGCTTGCGCAGCCGTCTTGTGTATTCCTATGGCTCAGGCGCAGCCCGCCGCAGCGGCCAAGCCCCCCTTGAAGGTCGCCGTCGTGCATGTGACGCCGGTGACCGAGGCGGGCTGGGTCCGGCAACATGAAAATGCTCGCCTGGCCCTGGAAAAGGCCTTGGGCGGTCGCGTACAGACCCGGGCGGTCGAGAACGTGGCCGAGGGGGCCGACGCCGAGCGGGTGATTCGGGATCTGGCCCAGCAAGGCTATGGTCTGATCTTCACGCCCAGCTTTGGCTACATGGAGCCCACGCTTCGGGTGGCCCGTGATTTTCCTCAGGTCCGCTTTGAATCGGTCACCGGCTACAAGACCGCCTCCAATGTGGCTGTGGCCAATGCCCGCTACTACGCAGGTCGGTATCTGGCGGGCATCGCGGCCGGGCGCTTGAGCGCCAGCGGGGTGGCCGGTTACGTGGCCGGCTTTCCCATCCCCGAGGTGATTCAGGGCATCAACGCCTTCACCTTGGGCATGCGTTCGGTGCGACCCGATGCGGTGGTGCGGGTGATTTGGCTGCAGAGCTGGTTTGACCCGGCGCGCGAGCGCGAAGCGGCCATGACCTTGATCAATCAGGGGGCTGACCTCCTGGCCTTCCACACGGCTTCGACCGCCGTCATGCGTGCAGCCCAGGAGCGCGGCAAGTGGGCCATCGCCTATCACTCGGACATGCGCCATGTCGCGCCGGATGCCCAAGTGCTGGCGGTGACCCATCAATGGGGCGAGTACTACACCGCTCGGGCCCGCGCGGTGCTCGACGGGACTTGGCAGAGTCAGGCGATCTGGGGTGGTGTGCGTCAGGGCATGATCCGGGTCGGTGAATTTGGTCCCCGTGTGCCGGAGTCGGTTCGTCAGGAGGTCTTGGCGCGCCAGCAGGATCTGGCCGCAGGCCGCCTGCCGGTGTTTGCCGCGGGTGCCACGGCGGTGCTCGATGCGTCCGGGGCGGTGATGATTGCCGCCCGCAGCGCCCTCAGTGACGAGCAGATCCTGTCCATGAACGTGTTGGTCCAGGGCGTGCAGGGCGGCCTGCCGCGCTGAAGCAGTTGGGGCGGCATGATGGGGGTCATCACGGAATGACGATCAGCGCCCCGGCTTGATGCGCTAACCTTCCCAACATGCCTGCCTACCGCGCCGCCCTCCTGTATTTTTCAGCCGATCATGCCTTGGTGCATGAGTCCGATGGCCTGCTCGTGACCGAGCCCGACGAGCGCGGCATCGAGCGCGTCCGGGCCATCGGGCCTTGGTCTGAGTTGGCGCCGGCTCACGCACATCGCCCGGTGGTGCATTGGCCGGGCCGCATCATTGCGCCAGGATTTGTCGATCTGCACATTCATTACCCGCAGGTCGATGTGATCGCCTCACCCGCCGAAGGCCTGCTGCCCTGGCTGGAGAACTACACCTTTGTGCAGGAGTCGCGGTTCGCCGATGCGGAGCACGCGAGCGAGGTGGCCGGTTTTTTTCTGGACGAACTGCAGCGCCAGGGCGTCACCACCGCGCTGACCTTTTGCAGCTCCCACGCGGGCTCGGTCAACGCCCTCATGAGCCAGGCGCAGCTGCGCGGCTTGCGCCTGATCGCCGGCAAGTGCCTGATGGATCGGCATGCCCCCGACGGAGTGCGTGATGCGACCGAACAAAGCCTGCTGGAGTCCGAGTCCCTGATTGGGCGATGGCATGGCCGCGATCGGCTGGGCTACGCCATCACGCCGCGCTTCGTGCCCACCTGCAGCGACGCTCAGCTCGCCGGCGCAGGCGAGTTGGCCCGCCGCTACCCGGACGTCTGGGTGCAGTCCCATGTGGCCGAAAACCTGGACGAGATCGCCTGGGTGCGCCAGCTCCATCCCCAGGCGCGCAGCTATCTGGCGGTGTATGAGCAGTTTGGCCTGCTGCGCCAGCGCAGCATTTACGCCCACTGCATTCACTTCGATGACGCTGACCGTGAGCTGATGCGCGACTGTGGCGCTGCCGCTGCCGTTTGCCCGACCAGCAATTTGTTTCTGGGCAGCGGCTTTTTCGACCACGACGCGGCCGACCGGTCGGGTCTGCGCTACGGGCTGGCCAGTGATGTCGGCGGTGGGACCAGCTTCAGCCCCTTTCACACCATGCTGGCCGCTTATTACGTCGGGCGCGATGGCCGGGGCAAGACCGGCTTGTCGCTGTCGCCCCGTCAGCTGTGGTTCCAGCACACCGCAGGGGCTGCGCTGGCTTTGGGTTTGGACGGCGTGGTGGGCAACCTGCTGCCGGGCTGTGAGGCCGATTTTGTGTTGCTCAACCCCGGCGCCACCCCCCTGCTGGCCCGCCGAACCGCCCAGGCCCAAAGCTTGGACGAGCTTTTGTTTGCCATGATCACCCTGGGCGATGACCGTCTGATTGAGCGGGTATTCGTGGCCGGCCAGGCGCAGGCTTGACCGAGCAGTCCGGCTGAGGTGAGCCTGCCTACAATGGCAGGCTTCTACGGGGACGCGCGATGAGCATCAAGAGCGACAAATGGATCCGGCGCATGGCCGAGCAAAGCGGCATGATCGAGCCTTTTGAGCCGGCTCAGGTTCGGCAGGCCGAGGGTGGTCGCAAGATCATCAGCTATGGCACCAGCAGCTACGGCTACGACATCCGCTGCGCCCCGGAGTTCAAGGTGTTCACCAAC
>JAXITB010000226.1:0-5093 GCA_034680305.1 Polaromonas sp.
CAATACGGGGGCTCGACCACCGCCATCTTGGTCAACCTGCCTGGTGAGGCCTCTTCGGTGGTGACTGTGATTGACGGCTATCAAATGGCTCGCAAGGGACGAGCGGGCCCAGCCTTGGCGTCGGCCGGCATTGGTTCCTTCTTTGCCGGTTCGGTCGGCACCCTGATCTTGGCCGCTTTCGCACCCCCTTTGACCGAGGTGGCCTTCAAGTTCGGTCCGGCCGAGTATTTCGCCCTCATGGTGCTGGGCCTCATTGGCGCCGTGGTGCTGGCCTCGGGCTCCTTGCTCAAAGCCTTGGCCATGATTTTGCTGGGCCTGCTGCTGGGCTTGGTGGGGACCGACGTCAATTCGGGCGTGGCCCGTTTTTCCTTTGATGTGCCTGAGTTGACTGACGGCATCGGCATCGTGGCCTTGGCCATGGGCATCTTCGGCTACGGCGAGATCATTGCCAATCTGGCGCAGCCCGAGAGCGAGCGAGAGGTGTTCGCCTCCAAGGTCAAGGGCATCATGCCGACCAAGGACGACATCAAGGCCATCACGCCAGCGATCTTGCGCGGCACGGCGCTGGGCTCCATGCTGGGCATCTTGCCCGGCGGCGGCGCCCTGCTGGCGGCTTTCGCCGCCTATGCGGTAGAAAAGAAGTTGGGCGCCAAGCCGGGTGAAGTGCCTTTCGGTCAGGGCAACATCCGTGGCGTGGCAGGCCCAGAGTCGGCCAACAACGCGGGTGCTCAGACCTCCTTCATCCCGCTGTTGACCCTGGGCATTCCGCCGAACGCGGTGATGGCCTTGATGGTCGGCGCCATGACCATTCACAACATCCAGCCGGGCCCGCAGGTCATGACCAGCAACCCCGAACTGTTCTGGGGCCTGATCGCCTCCATGTGGATCGGCAACGCCATGCTGGTGATTCTGAACCTGCCGCTCATTGGCATCTGGATCAAACTGCTGACCGTGCCTTACCGCTACCTGTTCCCGGCCATTGTGCTGTTCTGCGCCATCGGCGTGTACTCGACCAACAACAACACCTGGGATATCTGGATGGTGGGGATTTTTGGCGTTGTTGGCTACGCCTTCTACAAGCTCGGCTGCGAGCCGGCGCCCCTCCTGCTGGGCTTCATCCTGGGCCCCATGATGGAAGAAAACCTGCGCCGTGCGCTGCTGCTTTCCCGCGGCGACTGGTCGGTCTTTGTCACCCGGCCGCTGTCGGCCAGCTTGCTGGCGGTGGCGTTGCTGATGCTCGTCGTTGTGCTGTTGCCCTCCATCAAGAGTAAGCGGGAAGAAGCTTTTGTCGATCCCGACTGAGTGGCAGACGGTTGAGTCAAGAAAAACCGCCCTCGGGCGGTTTTTTCTTGCGCATGATCTGATCGCTCATGCAAGGCGGCGCACTCGGGCATCGTTAAAGACGACAGCGCCACACAGTCATTGGGGTCACAATTTGGGGTCATTGGCGGAGCCCAAAGCCCGATCGGGGCGCCCATGAGTCCCTGGACGGTTGCCTGGGACGGGGCCCACCTCTTTCTTCGGTCGCCCCCTTCGGGAGTCGTCCAAAGCCACTTCTAATTTGAGTCATGGTCACTTTGCCCTTTGATTTCGCTAACCCTTACGCATCGACACGGCTACCGCTTTTTGCACGCAATGTGGTGTCGACCTCGCACCCGGCCGGTGCCCAAGCTGGTTTGCGCATGCTGCTGGCCGGTGGCAATGCGGTCGATGCAGCCATTGCGGCTGCCGCCGCGATGACCATCGTCGAGCCGGTCAGCAATGGCCTGGGCAGCGACGCCTTTGCCATCGTCTGGGATGGCCAGCAGCTCCATGGGCTCAATGCCTCGGGACGGGCGCCAGCCGGCTGGACACCTGCTTATTTCGAGGGCCGTTATGGCGATCAGGCTACGCCGCCCAAACGAGGCATCGATTCGGTCACCGTGCCCGGTGCGGTGGCCAGTTGGGCAGCGCTGAGTCAGCGCCTTGGACGGCTGCCTTTTGCCGACCTGATGCAGCCGGCCATCGAGTTGGCTGAACGGGGCTATTTGGTGCCGCCCGTGGTGCAGCAAAAATGGGCCGCGGCCGCCGCAGAGTTGGTTTCGCAAGCCGGTTTCGCCCAGGCTTTTCTGCCCTGGGGCCGCGCGCCGCGGGTGGGCGAGTTGTTCGAGTTCAAGGCGGCCGCACGTGGGCTGCGGGCCATCGCTGCGACCGGGGGCGCGGCATTCTATCGGGGCGAGATCGCGCAGGCGCTGGTGGCGTTTTCGCGTCAGCACGGCGGGCAGATGAGTCTGCAGGACCTGGCCGCCTACCAGCCCGAGTGGGTGACTCCGATCGGCAAGACCTATCGCGGCTACACGGTCCATGAGATCCCGCCCAACGGTCAGGGCATCGCCGCGCTCATGGCCCTGGGCATGCTCGAGCGCTTTGATTTGGCCGGCCTGCCCATCGACTCGGTGGACTTCCAGCACCTGCAAATCGAAGCCATGAAGCTGGCCTTTGCCGATGTCTACCGCCATGTCGCCGAGCCCTCGACCATGCAGGTGACGGGCGCGCAGTTGCTCGACGACACCTATCTGGCCGAACGCGCCCGCCTGATCGACCCGCGTCGCGCCCAGGACTTTCAGGCCGGAAATCCGGTCAAGGGCGGCACCATCTACCTCAGTGCCGCCGACGAGCAGGGCATGATGGTCAGCTTCATTCAGTCCAATTACATGGGCTTCGGTTCGGGCTGTGTCGAGCCGGAGTTTGGCATCAGCTTGCAAAACCGGGGCCACGCTTTTGGCCTGCGGCCTGGTCCCAATCAGGTGGCGCCGGGCAAGCGCCCCTTTCACACCATCATTCCGGCCTTCCTCACCAAAGACGGTCGGCCGGTCATGAGCTTCGGGGTCATGGGGGCCAATATGCAGCCGCAAGGGCATGTGCAGACCCTGGTGCGCATGATCGATCACGGTCAAAACCCGCAGGCCGCTTGCGATGCACCGCGCTGGCGTTTCAACGCGGGGCTGGAAATCAACGTCGAGTCCGGCATGCCCAGCGCCACCATTGAGGCCCTGCAAGCGCGCGGGCACCGGGTGGCGGTCATCAATGACTCGTACCAGGACTTTGGTGCCGGTCAGTTCATCTGGCGTGCCGGCGATCCGGCCCGCGAGGGTTATGTGGCGGCCAGCGACGCGCGACGCGACGGCCAGGCGGTCGGTTTCTGAGGTCCCCCGCGCCGTGAGTGCTGTCCCCCCCGCGGTCGCCCCGAGCGAAGCCTCCACGCGCCCGACGGTCGGTCTTGCGTTGGCTGTTGCCGGCGCAATTGCCTTCAGCGGCAAGGCGATCATCATCAAGCTGGCCTATCGCCATGGCGTGGATGCGGTCACGCTCATCATGTATCGGATGCTGTTTGCCCTGCCTTTTTTCCTGGTCATGGCCTGGTGGGCCGGACGCGGCAAGCCGCCTCTGAGTCGGCGCGACGTCCTGGCCTTGGTGTTGCTGGGCATGAGCGGCTACTACCTGTCGAGCTTTCTGGACTTCTTGGGCCTGCAGTACATCTCGGCCTCCTTGGAGCGACTGATCCTTTACCTGAGCCCGACCATGGTCATGCTGCTCGGGCTCCTGATCTACAAGCGCTCGATCACGCGCTGGCAGGCGCTGGGCATGGCCGTCAGCTACAGCGGCATCGTGTTGGTGTTTGCGCACGAAATCGCGCTGCAGGGCAGCGATGCGGTGCTGGGCGCGTCACTGGTATTCGTCAGCGCTTTGCTCTACGCGATTTATCTGGTCTACAGCGGCGAGTTGGTCCAGCGCTTGGGCTCGCTGCGCTTGGTGGGTTGGGCCACCACGGTGGCCTGTGTGTGCTGCATTGCGCAGTTTGCGCTGCTGCGGCCCATGTCGGCGGCGCTGGTGCCCACGGCGGTGTTGGGCCTGTCGCTGATCAATGCCCTGGTCTGCACCGTGGCGCCGGTGCTGATGATCATGATGGCCGTCGAACGGGTCGGCCCTGGTATCACGTCCCAGGCGGGGATGGTTGGCCCGATCGCCACCTTGCTCATGGGCGTACTCATCTTGGACGAAGCGCTGACACTTTGGGTCATCGGCGGCGCGGCGCTGGTGATCAGTGGCATCTACATTTTTTCCCGTGGCCGAAGCTGAACAAGCGGCCGTTTGAACATCGCACATCCAAAGGAGAACGAACATGGATTTGGGTATTGCAGGCAAGTGGGCGCTGGTGGGCGGAGCCAGCAAGGGGCTGGGCCTGGGCTGTGCACAGGCCCTGGTGCGCGAGGGCGTTCATGTGATGGTGGTGGCCCGTGGCGCCCCGGCTTTAGAGGCGGCGGCCGCTCAGCTGCGCGAGCAGGCCCGAGCCGGCGCGCAGGTGCTGCCGCTGGCGGTGGACATCACCACCGCGGCCGGCCGCGAGGCCATTTTTTCGAAGCGAAGTGACTTCGACATTGTGGTCACCAATGCCGGGGGCCCACCGCCGGGGGACTTTCGCACCTGGGACCGCGACGCCTGGGTCCAGGCGGTCGACGCCAACATGCTCACCCCCATCGAGCTGATCAAGGCCACCATCGACGGCATGAGCGCGCGCGGCTTCGGGCGCATCGTCAACATCACCTCCAGCTCGGTCAAGGCGCCCATCGACATCTTGGGCCTGTCCAACGGTGCGCGCAGCGGCCTGACGGGTTTTGTGGCGGGCTTGGCCCGCAGCAAGATTGCCGCCCAGGGCGTGACCATCAATAACTTGCTGCCCGGCGCCTTTGACACCGACCGCCTGCGTGCCACTCAGGCCGCAGCGGCCACCAAGTTGGGCAAGAGCTTGGACGAGGTGGCCGCCGGCCGCCGCCAGACCATCCCGGCCCAGCGCTTTGGCAGCGCTCAAGAGTTCGGCGAGGTCTGCGCCTTTTTGTGCAGCATGCAGGCTGCCTACCTGACCGGCCAGAACATCTTGCTCGATGGCGGCGCCTATCCGGGTACTTTTTAACTGCCGGGGCTCGCTCATGCTGGAAATCCCTCTGGTCTGAGTCGGGGCCTGGCTTGTACAAACGTCCTACCTTCCCATTTTTCCGTTTTTTCAGGAGATTCGAATCATGACCACTCGTCGCCAAATCATTCAGGGCGCAGCC
>JAXITB010000227.1:0-5088 GCA_034680305.1 Polaromonas sp.
AAACTCACGCCATAGTTCTTCTGGCAAAAACTCAGGATCTCGCCCTCGGGCTTGGGGTCCTGGCCGCCGAACTGATTACAGGGAAAGCCGATCACCGTCAGCCCGCGCTCGGCATACTGCTCGTGCAGTTTCTGCAGTCCGGCCAATTGCGGGGTGAAGCCACAGGCGCTGGCGGTGTTGACCACCAACACCACCCGGCCCTGCAGGCTACTCAGGCTCAGGTCCTGCCCGTCGATCTGGCGGGCGGTGAAGTCGTGCAGGCTGTTCATGAGGGCTCCGGGGTTGTAAACCGTGATTGTGCCGGCTCTTCTCGAAGGGGGTGACTGCCCAGCCCGTGGGAAGTCCCTGTAGCCGGATTTAGGTTGAATCGAAGTCCATTGCTTTTCGAGCGAATTGCCCGCTGCCGCGCATGAAAAAAGCCGCCCATGGGCGGCTCAGCGTCCGATGGCGCGGCCGGTCAGAATTTGAACCCGACGCCAAGGGTCCACCCATGGACTTTGGTCCCGTCTTTGTTGAAGTACCGCATGTAATCGGCGTTGATGGCGTAACTCGGGGCAACGGAGTAGCTCAGCCCTGCACCGTAGGACACGCTGCCGTCCTTTTCTGAAGCAGTTGCGAATGCAGAGGAGGCTTTGAACTTTGATTCGGCGAATCCGAGCCGGGCAAAGATCCCGACAGAGTCGTTCAATTTCATTTTGGGCTTGATGTAGAGCCCTATCGCGTTTTCGAGCCTCGTTTTAAAACCGGCCACGCTGGCTCCGTTGAGCTTGATCGCTGAATCGCCCAAACCAATGGCCAGCATGCCCTCCAGCGAAAGGTGAGGGTGCACCTCATAGCTCACGATGCCGCGTACGGCCGCCGGAGACGTCTTCAGAGAGTCACCATCGTCCATGGCCTTCATGGTTGTTCCGGTGTAACCCAACTCGGCTGAAAACTGGGCCTGCGCGCCCGCACAGACCAGGGCCATGGCCCCTGCAAGGATGAATTGACGCATGGATGCTCCTTTCAATGAAAAGGAAACAATCCTATCGATCAAGAGACAATTAGAAGTAAATTATGGTTAACCGGAATAAGTCTTACAATTTTTCGAACGGTTGGCTTGATCGCAGGGCCTGAGCCTGGAGGGATTACCCCTTCTTTTTGTTGGGTCCGAGCGCAGCCAGAGCGGCGGCCAAGATGATCAGGCCGCCGCCCAACCAGGTGCGGCCATCGATCTCGGCCGCCCCCATCAGGGCCGACGACACACTGGCGAACAGGATCTCGGTGAGCATGACCAGTGCTGTGGTGCTGGCCACCAGGCGCGCTGCGCCGTATTGCAGGGCCAGGTTGCTCACCAGGAATGCCAGGCACAGGCCCAGGGCGATGGGCCAGCCGCCTTCACCCAGGCTAGGGGCGGGGACCGTGCCCAGCGCCATGCCCAGCGCGGCTGCGGCCGAGGCCATGATGGCGCCGCCGCCGAACATGGCCAGCATGCGGCCTTCGCTGGGCGTGTGGCCATGGCGGCGCAGCAAGATGTTGGTCAGGGCAAACGACAGGCCGCCACCGACGGCCAGCCAGTCGGCCGCGCTGTGGGGCAGCGGCCAGGGCGAGTCGGGCGACTTGAGCACGATCACCACCCCGGCCAGCGCCAGCAGCAGACGCAGCAGTGCGGCCCGGGTCGGGCGCTCACCCAGCAGCGGCCAGGCCAGCACGATGGACCAGGCCGGCATCAGGTAAAACAGCAGCACCACCCGCACCACATCGCCAATGCTGACGGCCCAGTTGAAGCCCACATTGGTCATGCCGGCGGCCACCATGAGCAGCCACAGGCCAGGGTGGGCCAACCATTGGCGCCAGGCCAGCGGGCGCCAAGCCAGCACGAACGCCGAGGCGGCCAGGTAGATCAGCGCGGTCGACCACAGCGGATGCAGCCCAAGATCTTGCAATTGCCGAAACGGCCACCACGACAGCCCCCAAACCAGGGCGTTGATCATCAGGGCGCCGACGGCCAACAGCGGCGGGCCGCTGGGCAGCGCCGCATCGCGGGAGGAAGAAGGGGATGGCGGGTTCATCGGGCGGGCCGGGTCAGGGCAATCCGGCGGTGGCCAGATCTTGCAAGCGGCTCAGTGGGACTTGTCGCTGCGCGCGATCTCCAGCAGGGCCTGCACCTCCTGGCTGTGGTGCACCAGGTTGCTTTGGTGCCAGCGCTGGATCACCCACATGAAGCCAGCCACCACCGCGCCAAAAGCCGTGATGGCGCCAAAGGCCGACAGGCCCAGACCGGTCGACAGGGCATAAAACCCGCCCAGACCCAAGATGCAGGCCTGCTCGTTGAAGTTCTGCACCGCAATCGAGCGACCGGCCCCCATCAGGTTGTGACCCCGGTGCTGCAGCAGCGCGTTCATCGGTACCACCAGAAAGCCCCCCAACCCGCCCAGCAAAATCAGGAAGGGCGCGGCCACCCAGACGTTGTCGATGAAGTTCATCAGGATCACCAGCAGGCCCATGCCGATGCCCAGCGGCATCAAGCTGGTGGCCTGGTCCAGTCGGGTGCGGGTCGAGGCGATCACCGCGCCCACGGCGGTGCCGATGGCCACCACGCCGACCAGGGCCGAGGCCTGCGTGGTGCCGTAGCCCAGGGCGGCTGCCGCCCAGGCCAGCACGATGTAGCGCAGATTGCCCGAAACGCCCCAGAACAAGGTGGTGGTGGCCAGCGAGATTTGACCGAGCTTGTCGCGCCACAGCGAGGTGTTGCATTGCCAGAAGTCCGGAAGCAGCTGCCGCAGATCCTTGGGCATCGGCCGCATCGCCACACCGGTCTGCGGGATGCGGGTATTGAACCAAGCCGCCAGCGCATAAACGCCAATCAACACCACCAACGCCGCCTCGGGCGGGGTGTCGATGCCGGTGTCGAGCACCGGCAGGTCAAAGCCCAGCAGCGCGCCGGACACCTTGGCGCCAACCAACTGGCCGCCCAAGAGTACGCCCAGAATGATCGACGCGATGGTCAGCCCCTCGATCCAGCCATTGGCCTTAACCAGCTGGGAGGCCGGCAGCAGTTCGGTCAGGATGCCGTACTTGGCCGGCGAGTAGGCCGCTGCCCCCAGACCGACCACCGCATAGGCCAGCAAGGGATGCGCAGAAAATAGCATCGCCAGGCAGCCGACCACCTTGATGGTGTTGCTGGTGAACATGACCTGGCCTTTGGGCCGGGCATCGGCAAAGGCCCCGACGAAGGGGGCCAGCACCA
Organism: Polaromonas sp.; assembly: GCA_034680305.1. GTDB lineage: Bacteria > Pseudomonadota > Gammaproteobacteria > Burkholderiales > Burkholderiaceae_C > Polaromonas. The sequence continues at coordinate 3,230 of JAXITB010000227.1, forward strand.
CATAAAACAGGGCAAACATGGGTACCAGCGCGGCCGGCTGCCACTTGGGCGCGCCGCCGGCGCGCAGCAATTCAACGGCCACCACGAACAGCGCGTTATCAGCCAGCGAGCTGAAAAACTGCGCCGCCATGATGGTGTAGAAGCCGCGTTTCATGAGTGGGTGATGAAGCCGGACGCAAGGTATGGGCCTGACGATAGGGGGCCAGTGCGCGGGCTTATGGATTGCAAAAAATTCAGCCGGTTTGCCGTGGTCCCGGTTTATAGCATGGGCGCCAGTGCCAAAATCGCTGGCTTGTCCTTGGTGCCAGTCTGGTCTTGATCGGGCTGGGGCGTCTGAATGGCCGTCGCCAGGGTCCCATGGTTCTGAGCCCACAGCCCCCATCACACGCCATGCCCCGCCCCATTTTGGCCACCATCAACCGCCGGCATCTGCGCCACAACCTGGCGCGTGTGCGTCACTTCACCGGTGACGCCAAGGTCTGGGCGGTGGTCAAGGCCGACGCCTATGGGCATGGCATCGAGCGCGTGTTTGAGGCACTGCGCGCCGCCGACGGCTTTGCCTTGCTCGACCTGGCCGAGGCCGAGCAGGTGCGCGCTCTGGGCTGGCGCGGCCCCATCTTGCTGCTCGAAGGCTGCTTTGAGGCGCGTGACCTGGAGCTGTGCTCGCGGTTGGACCTGTGGCACACCGTGCACTGCAGCGAGCAGATCGACATGCTGGCGGCGCACAAGACGCAGCTGCCGCACCGGGTGTTTCTCAAAATGAACTCGGGCATGAACCGACTGGGCTTCAAGCCCGAGCGATTCCGCGCGGCCTGGACCCGGCTACAGGCCCTGCCTCAGGTGGACGACATCTGCCTGAGCACACACTTCAGCGACGCCGACGGCCCGCGTGGCATCGCGGCGCAATGGGCGGTGTTCGAGCGCATCACCGCCGATTTGCCGGGCGAGCGGTCTTTAAGCAACAGCGCGGCCAGCCTGCGCCATGCCGGCGTACTGCAGGGCCGCAACGACTGGGTGCGGCCGGGCATCGCCTTGTATGGCAGCGCGCCCGACCACCAGTCCTCCGACGCCGGCGCCTGGGACCTTCGCCCGGCCATGACCCTGACCTCACGCCTGATTGCCACGCAAGCGCTCGACGTGGGCGATACCGTCGGTTACGGTTCGACCTTCGTGGCCGACCGGCCGATGCGCATCGGCGTGGTGGCCTGCGGCTATGCCGACGGCTATCCGCGCCCTGCCGGCACCGGCGCGCCGGTGCTGGTGGCCGGCCAGCGCACCCGCCTGATCGGGCGGGTCAGCATGGACATGCTCGCGGTCGACCTGAGCGCGCTGCCGCAGGCCGGGCTGGGCAGTGAGGTCACGCTCTGGGGCCAGGCCAGCACCGGCGAGCGCCTGTCCATCGACGAAGTGGCTGCCGCCGCGGGCACCGTGGGTTACGAGCTGATGTGCGCGCTGGCCCGGCGCGTGCCGGTGCAGGTGCTCGATGAGCCGGTTTGATGCGGCCTCCGGCAAAGCCCGGCCCGCGAACTTTGACATTCTGATACCGTTGCGTCCTTGCGCCGGTCTGCGCTGCGCGGTCCGGGCCTTTCATCCATCCCTTTCATTGCCCCTTTCACCATGAATCGTCGCCTTCTGTCTCGCTTGGCCGTCACTTTGCTGGCTGCCGTCACCGTCTGGCCGGCCGTCCAGGCCCAGACCTTTCCCAGCAAGCCGATTCGCATCGTGGTGCCCTTTGGCGCGGGCGGCGTGGCCGACCTGACGGCGCGCACCGTGGCCGGTCGCCTGGCCGAGCAACTGGGCCAGTCGGTGGTCATTGAAAACAAGCCCGGCGCCGGCGGGGTGGTGGCTGCCGACACCGT
>JAXITB010000228.1:0-5080 GCA_034680305.1 Polaromonas sp.
GGCCTGTGCGGCATTCCCGAGGCCCTGATCGACGCGCTGCGCGATACGGGCGTGAAGAACCTGACGGCCATTTCCAACAATGCCGGGGTCGACGGCTTTGGTCTGGGCAAGCTGCTCGAGACGCGGCAGATCAAGCGGATGATCTCCAGCTATGTGGGCGAGAACAAGGAGTTCGAGCGCCAGTATTTGGCTGGCGAGCTGGAGCTGGAGTTCACGCCCCAGGGCACCCTGGCCGAAAAGCTGCGCGCCGGCGGCGCCGGGATTCCGGCGTTTTTCACCAAGACCGGGGTGGGCACTTTGGTGGCCGAGGGCAAGGAAACGCGCGAGTTCGACGGCGAAACCTATGTGATGGAGCGCTCGCTGGTGCCCGAGCTGTCGCTGATCAAGGCCGACGTGGCCGATACCGCCGGTAATCTGCGCTTTCGCTACACCGCCCGCAATTTCAATCCGGCCGTGGCCATGGCCGGCAAACTGTGCATCGTCGAGGTCGAGAAGGTGGTGCCGCTCGGGCAGCTGCACCCAGACGATGTCCACCTGCCGGGCATTTATGTTCACCGCATCGTGGTCAATGCCACACCGGAAAAGCGCATCGAAAAGCGCACTGTCACCACACAAGGAGCCTGAGCATGCCCTGGACCCAAGAACAGATGGCCGCGCGTGCGGCGCAGGAACTCGAAGACGGCTTTTACGTCAACCTGGGCATCGGCATTCCGACCCTGGTGGCCAACTACACCGGCGACAAGGAAGTCTGGCTGCAGTCGGAAAACGGCATGATGGGCATCGGCCCCTTTCCCACCGAAGACCAGGTTGACGCCGACCTCATCAACGCGGGCAAGCAGACCGTCACTACGCTGCCGGGCACCTCGATCTTCAGCAGTGATCAGTCGTTTGCCATGATCCGTGGCGGCAAGATCAATCTGTCGATTCTGGGCGCCATGCAGGTCAGCGAGCGCGGTGACCTGGCCAACTGGATGATCCCTGGCAAGATGGTCAAGGGCATGGGCGGGGCCATGGATCTGGTGGCCGGCGTCAAGCGCGTGATCGTGCTCATGGAGCATGTGGCGCGCAAGAAGGACGGCGGCGAGGACCACAAGATCCTGACCCAGTGCACCTTGCCGCTGACCGGCGTGGGCGTGGTCGATCGCATCATCACCGACCTGGGGGTGATGGATGTCACCCCCGAGGGCCTGAAGGTGATCGAGCTGGCGCCGGGCGTCAGCCGCGAATTGATCCAGTCCAAGTCCAGTGTCAACCTGCTGTTCTGACCGGCGTCATCGGTCTTCATGAGCGATGCGCTGATCGGCTACCTGCTGGCCTTGGCCAGCCTGGGCAGCTTTGCCATGTCGATCCTGGTGACCCGGCTGGCCTCGCCCTACCTGCCCTTGGCGCAGGGCTTTGTGGTTTCAACCGCCGTCAATGTGCTGGTGGCCATGTTGGTGGTGCTGTTGCAGCAACTCTGGCAGGCTCACCCGATCGGCTGGCATACCGGCGCCTTCTGGGCCTTTGCCGCTGCCGGCGTTTGCGCCACCTTCATGGGGCGTTGGTTGTTTTATGAGGCGGTGTCCCGCTTCGGGCCGGAGCGCACCAGTGTGTTCCAGATCGGTATCCCGGTTTTCACCGCGGCCTTCGCCTGGATCTTGTTTGACGAACACCTGAGTCCGCTGGCCTTGCTGGGCATGGCCATTGCGGTGACCGGTCTGCTGATCGTCGGCCACAAGCGGGGTGCCAACGCGCCGCGCTCGCCCAGTGGGCAGTTCTCGCTGGTGCATTCGCTGCTGGTTCTCGGCTTTGGCAGCTCGGCCGCTTACGCCAGCGGCAACCTGATGCGCGGCTATGCGGTGCGCGAGTGGCCTGAGCCGGTGATGGGCGCGCTGATCGGCGCGGTCGCTGGTCTGGTGCTGCATGTGGCCGTGACGCCCGGCAAGCGTGATCTGCTGGCGAAACTGGCCCGGGCCGATCGGCGCGGCCTGTGGCTGTTTGCCATCGTCGGACTGGGCAACATCGGCGGGCAGATCTTCAGCATCGGCGCTATGCGCCACATCCCGATCGGCATCGCGGTGCTGCTGAGCATGTGTACGCCTCTGGTGGTGTTTCCCATGAGCCGCCTGATGTTTGCCAACAGCGAACCTTGGACCTTCAAGCTGATTGGCGGCAGCGCCCTGGCCATGGCCGGCATCGTGCTGGTGGTCTTGCGCTGAGGCGGGTAAGCCGGCGCGTGCCACGCCGGACTTCGTCGATGCGATCTCTTTAAGACCAGGCCCGTCGCAAGGCGGCGCCGCACACGTCGATGGCCGTCTGCACTTCGTCGATGAGCTGGCCCAGCAGCAAAAAGCCGTGGATCTGGCGCTCAAAGCACAGGTACTGGGTCGGCACGCCAGCGGCGGACAGCGCGTCGGCATAGAGCAGGCCGTCGTCTCGCAGCGGGTCAAAGCCGGCGGTCAGGACCAAGGCCGGCGGCAGGCCTTGTAGGCTCGGTGCCAGCAAGGGGGAGGCCCGCCAGTCCTCGGCTGGGCCGGCCGGCCCCAGGTAGGCACTCATGTAGGCGGCCATGCCAGCGCGGGTCAGGCCGCGCCCCTCGGCATGGGCCTGGTAGCTGGGCGAGTCGGTGCGCATGACGGTGGTCGGGTAGATCAGCAGCTGAAACACCGGGGCCTGGGGCTGGCCCCGCAGGCCCAGACAGGCCGCCGCTGCCAGGTTGCCGCCGGCGCTGTCGCCGCCCATGGCGATGCGATCGGGCGCCACGCACAGCTGGCGGGCATGCGCCAGCACCCAGGCATGGGCGGCCAGCGCGTCGTCGTAGGCTGCCGGAAAGCGGTGCTCGGGTGCACGGCGGTAGTCCACCGAGATGACGGTGCAGCCGCCAGCCTGACTCAGACTGCGACACAGCACGTCGTGACTGTCGATGTCACCCACCACCCAGCCGCCGCCGTGCAGGTAAATCAGCACCGGCAGCACCTGCTCGGCACCGACCCCTGCGGGCCGAACTTCCCTCAGCACGATCTGGGTGTCGCCCCGCACCAGCATGTGGTCTCGGGTGAGCGAGACGGGCGGTGCGGCCGGCTCGGTGAAGTGCCGCCGACTCAGATAGAGCGCGCGCAGCTGAGTCGGTGTCGGACTGGGCCCAGCCTGGGCATTGTGGGTGGCGAGCAGGTCGATGGCGCGGGCGGCTTGAGGGTCGAGCATGGGCGGGCTTGTTGGTGGGAACAGGGCAGGGCACTCGGGCCTTTCAAGCCCGTGCGATTTGCTCGGTCATTTTAGGGAGGGTGGAGTGCGATTTCGGAGGGCATCGGCCTGTGCTCGAACGCGTAAGGCGGGCCTAGGGTTGCCACCGACTTTCCACCGGCATCATCTTCGACTACGGTTGCACATTTGGCCAGGACTGACCTCGCCAGCCCTTTCCTGGAGGCCCCCGTGCACACCACTCAGCAAGCTCACATCGCCCAGGTCATGCAGACCGTGGGCCTGGACGGTTTTCGGGGCAGCCCCTGGCTCGGTGCTGAGGGGGTGGGGCAGGGGCCCAAGGACAGCATCATTCGCAGTTCGTGGGCGCGATGTGTCAGCGAGCATCGGCTGGACCCGACCCGCATGCAGGAGGCGGTGATCCTGCCCAATGCCTTGCTGCGCGAGCACCAGGATCAGATGGAGGCTTTTCTTCACATTGCCCGGCATGGTCTGGAGGCTTTGTACCGGCAGGTGGCCGGCTTGGGTTACTGCGTGCTGCTGACCGATGCGCGGGGGGTGACGGTGGATTTCCTGGGTGATCTGATCTTCGAGCCCAGTCTGCGCAGGGCCGGCTTGTATTTGGGGGCCGACTGGAGCGAGCACCACGCCGGCACCTGTGGGGTGGGCACCTGCATCGCCACCGGCCAGGCCCTGACGGTGCACCTCGACGATCACTTTGATGCCACCCACATCCCGCTGACCTGTACCGCCGCGCCGGTCTACGACGATCAGGGCGCCCTCAAGGCGGTGCTCGACATCTCAGCGCTGACTTCGCCCAGCGGCAAGGACAGCCAGCACCTGGCTCTGCAGATGGTCAAGATGTATGCCGCCCATGTGGAAAACGCCAGCTTTCTGCAGCGCTTTCGGGAGCACTGGGTGCTGCGTCTGAGCCGGGCGCCACAGTTCCTGGACGTCAGCCCCGAATACCTGCTGGCGATCGATGAGCAGGGCTGTCTGGTTGGACACAACCGACAGGCGCAACTGCTGCTCGAGCGGGCACAGGGCGGTCGGGTGATCGGCAAGCCCTTGGCCGCTGTGCTCAACCTGCACACCGGCGAGTTGGGGCGTTTCATGAGCGGGCAGCCGGTGGACCAACGCGCCGTCACCTTACCCGGCTCGCGCGACATGCTTTTTTTGCTGGCTTCGCCGCCGCCCTTGCGGCCGGTGGCCGGCGTCTTGAGCAAGGCGGCGCGGGCCAGTGCGGTGCCGGCGCCGCTGGCGGCCTTGTCTGGCGGTGACCCCGCGCTCGATCGACTGGTTGAGCGGGCGGCGCGGCTGGTCAATTCGCCGGTGAATATTTTGCTCACCGGCGAGACCGGCAGCGGCAAGGAGCGTTTGGCGCGCGCCCTGCACGACAGCAGCGAACGGCGCAGGCAGCCCTTTGTGGCGGTCAACTGCGCGGCGATCCCGGAGGCGCTCATCGAAAGCGAGCTCTTCGGTCACCTGCCCGGCAGTTTTTCCGGGGCTGCCTCGCGCGGCAAGCGCGGGCTGATTCAGGAGGCCGACGGCGGTACGCTGTTTCTCGACGAGATCGGCGACATGCCGCTGCCCTTGCAGGGCCGCCTGCTGCGGGTGCTGGCCGAGCGCGAAGTGCTGCCGGTGGGTGCGACCCGACCGACCGCGGTCAACCTGCGGGTGGTGGCCGCGACCCACTGTGACCTGGTGGCGGAGGTCAAGGCCGGGCGCTTTCGGGATGACCTGTACTACCGGCTCAATGGGGCGCATTTCCATCTGCCGCCGTTGCGGCAGCGCCAGGACCTCGCCGCGCTGGTGGACCGGCTGTGCGCCGCGTCGAGCCCGGCCGCAGTGCTCAGCGCACCGGTGCGAGAGCGTCTGCTGGCCCACGACTGGCCCGGCA
>JAXITB010000229.1:0-5037 GCA_034680305.1 Polaromonas sp.
GGCAGGCGGCCTCGATTTCCGGGCTCTTGCAGCCAATTCGGTACATGTTGGCGGTGGGCCCGCCGAGGTCAGAAATGGTGCCGGTAAAGCCTTTGACCTTGTCGCGGATGGCCTCGATCTCACGAATCACCGAATCTTCCGAACGACTCTGAATGATGCGGCCTTCGTGCTCGGTGATCGAGCAGAAGGTGCAGCCGCCAAAGCAGCCGCGCATGATGTTGACCGAAAACCGGATCATCTCCCAGGCAGGAATCTTGGTGGCGCCGTCGTGGCCGCCCTGCTCGTCGGCGTAGACCGGGTGCGGGCTGCGCGCGTAGGGCAGGTCGAAGACGTGGTCCATCTCGGCGGTGCTCAGCGGGATGGGCGGCGGATTGATCCAGACGTCGCGCGCGGTCACACCCTCCCCATGCGCCTGCACCAGCGCGCGGGCATTGCCCGGATTGGTCTCCAGATGCAGCACCCGGTTGGCATGGGCGTACAGCACCGGGTCGCTGCGCACCTGCTCATAGCTGGGCAGACGAATCACGCTGCGATCGCGCGGCGGCGCCTTGGGGGTGGAGGTGGTGGCTGGCCTGGCCGAGACCGCGCCCTCACCCCGACCCTCTCCCAGAGGGAGAGGGAGAAATTCAGGGTTGACGCTCGCTCCCCCTTGAAGAAGGTGAGGTTCAGGGCTGGCTCCCGCTGACAGAAGGAGAGGTTCAGGCTTGGCTACCGCTCTCCCTGGGAGGCGATGAGGTTCGGAGCCCGTCTTGGCTCCCTCTCCCTCTGGGAGAGGGCTGGGGTGAGGGCTGCTCCCGCGCAAAGCAGCATCACGCACAAACTGGATCGGCTTGCCCTGGCTGTTCTGCGCGTCGGCCACCGCCTGTGCCTCGTCCTCGCGGGCGCAGCTGGCACCCTGCTCCCGCGCCTGATCCGAGATCATCAGGTAGGGATTGACGTGGGCGTCGACCCGACCGGGCAGATCGACCGAGGTGGAGTCGATCTCGAACCAGCCCTGCGCGCTTTCATCGCCACTGCGCCGCACAAAGGCCGTGCCGCGCACATCGGTGATTTGCTCAATGGGCTCGCGTGCCGCCAGCCGGTGCGCGATCTCCACAATGGCCCGCTCGGCATTACCGTAAAGCAGCAGGTCGCACTTGGAGTCAATGACGATGCTGCGTCTGACCTTGTCGGACCAGTAGTCGTAGTGGGCGATGCGCCTGAGCGAGCCTTCGATGCCGCCCATGACGATGGGCACGTCCTTGTAGGCCTCGCGGCAGCGCTGCGAATAGACCAGGGCGGCGCGGTCGGGTCGCTTGCCCGCCATGCCGCCGGCGGTGTAGGCATCGTCGCTGCGGATTTTTCGATCGGCCGTGTAACGGTTGATCATTGAATCCATGTTGCCGGCGGTCACACCGAAAAACAGATTGGGCTTGCCCAGGCTCTGAAAGGGCTCGGGACCTTGCCAGTCCGGCTGGGCAATGAGCCCCACCCGGAAACCCTGGGCTTCGAGCATGCGGCCGATGACGGCCATGCCAAAGCTCGGGTGGTCCACATAGGCGTCGCCGGTGACGATGATGATGTCGCAACTGTCCCAGCCCAGTGCGTCCATCTCCCGCCGGCTCATGGGCAGGAAGGGGGCCGTACCAAAGCGCTGCGCCCAGTACTTGCGGTAGCTGGTCAGCGGCTTGGCATCGCGCGGAAAAAGGGAGACGTCGGCGTAGGCGGTCATGGGGACCCGAAAGGGGCTTGATTCTAGGCCCCCCTCCCCCGCCGTGCCGAGCCAGCCGGCGGCAGCCCTCAGCACGGTGCGGTCAAACCCGGCAAGGCCCTGCACTCTGGCCGCGGCCCGAGCCGGCCGGCGCAGGCGCCTATTTGAGCCCCATGCCGCGGGCGATCACTTCCTTCATGATCTCGTTGGTACCACCGTAGATGCGCTGCACCCTGGCGTCGGCATAGGCCCGGGTGATCGGGTACTCCCACATGTAGCCATAGCCGCCGAACAATTGCACGCAGTCGTCCATCACGCGGCATTGCAGATCGCTGGTCCAGTACTTGGCCATGCTGGCGGTGGCGGTATCGAGCTGGCCGGCCAGCATCAATTCGGTGCAACGGTCCACAAACACCCGGGCCACCTGCACCTGGGTCTGTAGCTCGGCCAGGGTGTGGCGGGTGTTTTGAAAGCTGGCGATGCGCTGACCGAAGGCCTGGCGCTGCTGCACATAGTCGACCGTCCAAGCGATGGCCGCTTCGCTGGCGGCCACCGCACCGATGGCAATTTGCAGCCGCTCCCAGGGCAGCTGTTCCATCAGGGCGATGAAGCCACGGTTTTCATGGGCCGGCCCGCCCAGCAGGTTGGCGGCAGGCACCCGCACATCCGAGAAAAACAGCTCCGAGGTGTCCTGCGCCTTCAGGCCCAGTTTTTTCAGGCGCTTGCCCACAGAAAAACCAGGCATGCCGCGCTCGACCAAAAACAAGCTGGTCCCCTTGGCGCCGGCCGAGGGGTCGGTCTTGGCCACCACGATGACCAGATCGGCATGCCAGCCGTTGGTGATGAAGGTCTTGCTGCCGTCGATTCGGTAGTGATCGCCCTCGCGCACCGCGGTGGTCCGTATGCCCTGCAAGTCGCTGCCGGCGGCCGGCTCGCTCATCGCAATGGCCCCGACCATCTCGCCCGAGGCCAGGCGCGGCAGGTAGCGCTGCTGCTGCTCGGGCGTGCCGTAGTGCGCCAGGTAGGGCGCCACGATTTCACTGTGCAGGCCAAAGCCGATGCCGGTGAAACCCGCGCGCGACAGCTCTTCCATCTGCACCACCGAATACAGCTTGTCGCCGCCGGCGCCGCCCAGCGATTCGGGCAGGCTCATGCACAAAAAGCCATCCCGGCCGGCCTGATGCCAGACCTGGCGATCGACATAGCCCTGCTCTTCCCAGTCGGCGTGAAAGGGGGCGATGTGCTGGTTCATAAAACGCCGGAAGGCATCGCGAAACTGCTCGTGCTCGGCAGAAAAAAGGGTGCGGTGGATCATGGCTTCGGGCTGAAAGGTACAACGAAAACGGTGGCATCTTCCTATACTGGCAAGCCCGCTTCCATCCCCACAGACCCTGAGCCGGCTCGAACGCGGCTGGCCCTACGCCCATGAACCACGCTTTCATTTACGACGCCATACGCACGCCCCGCGGCAAGGGCAAATCCGACGGCAGCCTGCATGAGGTCAAGCCGATCGACCTGCTGGCCGGCCTGCTGACCCAGCTGCAACAGCGCACCGGCCTGGACACCGCAACGGTGGACGATGTGGTCATGGGCGTGGTCTCGCCTGTGGGCGAACAGGGCTCGGTGATCGCCAAAGTGGCCGCGCTCAAGGCCGGTTGGGACTTCAAGGCATCGGGGGTACAGATCAACCGCTTTTGCGCCTCTGGGCTGGAAGCGGTGAACCTGGCCGCGCAGAAGGTGCGCTCGGGCTGGGAAGACCTGGTGGTGGCCGGCGGGGTGGAGTCCATGAGCCGGGTGCCCATTGGCAGCGATGGCGGCGCCTGGGCGCAAGACCCGAGCACGAACAGCGCCACCCTGTTTGTCCCGCAAGGCATCGGTGCCGACTTGATCGCCACCTTGGCCGGCTTCACGCGCGATGACGTCGACGCCTACGCGCTGCAAAGCCAGCAGCGCGCCGCCCAGGCCCGCGCGGCCGGATGGTTCGACCGCTCGGTGGTGCCGGTGCGCGATGCCATGGGCCAGGTGATCCTGGCGCAGGACGAATTCATCAAGCCGCAAACCACCTTGGCGGGCCTGGCGGCACTCAAGCCTGCGTTTGCGGCCCTGGGCGAGATGGGCTTTGACGAGGTGGCCTTGCAGCGCTACCCGCAGGTCGAGCGCATCGACCATGTGCACCATGCGGGCAACTCGTCGGGCATCGTCGATGGTGCAGCGGCCATGCTGATCGGCTCGGAGGCGGCCGGCCGCCGCCACGGCTGGACGCCCCGGGCGCGCATCGTCGCCACCGCCCTTTGCGGCGATGACCCGACCATCATGCTGACCGGGCCCATGCCGGCGGCCCGCAAGGCCCTGGCCAAAGCCGGCCTGGACATCGAACAGATCGAGCTGTTCGAGGTCAACGAGGCCTTTGCGGCGGTGCCGATGCGCTTCATGCACGAAATGGGCGTGCCCCACGAGAAGGTCAATGTCAACGGCGGCGCCATCGCCCTAGGTCACCCGCTGGGGGCCACCGGGGCCATGATCCTGGGCACGCTGCTCGACGAACTTGAGCGCCGTCAATTGCGCCGTGGCTTGGCCACCTTGTGTGTGGGCGGCGGCATGGGCATCGCCACCGTGATCGAGCGGGTCTGAGGAAGTCATCATGAAACACATTCAACTGACCATCGACGCAGGCATCGCCACCCTCACCTTCGACGAGCCCGACTCGGCCGTCAACACCATGTGCCTGCAGTGGCAGGACGACCTGTGCGAGGCCACAGCGCAGATCGTCGGCCAGCGCGCTCAGCTGCGCGGCATCATCCTGGCCTCGGCCAAGAAAACCTTTTTTGCAGGGGCCGACCTCAAAGCGGTCATGCGTCTGCACGCGGCCGATGCGCCGCGTGCTTATGCGGAGGTCGAGCGGGTCAAAAAGCAGTTTCGGACCCTGGAGACCCTGGGCCTGCCGGTGGTCAGCTGCATCAACGGCAGCGCGCTCGGGGGCGGCTGGGAGGTGGCGCTGATCGGCCATCACCGCATCGCAGTGGACGATGCGCGCATTCAATTGGGCCTGCCCGAGGTGAGTCTGGGTCTGCTGCCGGGGGCCAGCGGGGTGACCAAGATGGTGAGGTTGCTGGGCCTGATGGGCGCTCAGCCGTACCTGGTCGAAGGCCGCCTGTTCAGCCCGCGCCAAGGGGCTGAGGCCGGTTTGGTGCACGAACTCGTCAGCGACGCCGGCCAGTTGCAGGCCAGGGCCCTGGCCTGGATCGCCGAACACCCGCAGGCCCATCACCCCTGGGACGCCAAGGACTACCGCATCCCAAGTGGCGATGCGCGCCATCCGAAGATCGCCGCTGCCCTGGCGGTGGCCC
>JAXITB010000230.1:0-5031 GCA_034680305.1 Polaromonas sp.
GACCTGGAGCACTTCGGCCAGCACGGGCGTGACCTGGGCGAACTTGGTGCGGTACTGGTTGCGGTTGTCCACCACGTGGGCTTCATCGCTCCAGGCGGCCACGCTGGCGGCCTGGACCACCGGACTCATGGCGCTGCCGTGGTAGGTGCGGTAGAGCAGAAACTGACGGATGATGGCCGCATCACCGGCCACAAAGCCGCTGCGCAGACCCGGCACGTTGCTGCGCTTGGACAGGCTGGTGAAGGCGATCAGGCGTTTGAAGTCGGTGCGGCCGAGTTGGTGGGCGGCTTCCAGGCCTCCCAGAGGGGCTTCTTCGCGGAAATAAATCTCGCTGTAGCACTCATCCGACGCGATCACGAAGCCGTGCTGGTCGGACAGGGCAAACAGCTTCTCCCATTCGGTCAGGGGCATGACCGCGCCCGTCGGGTTGCCGGGTGAGCAGACGAACAAAAGTTGTGTGCGGGCCCAGACCTGCGCGGGCACGCTGTCCCAGTCGTTGGCAAAGTTGCGGGCCGGGTCGCTCGGTACATAGTGCAACTGAGCTGCGGACAGCAACGCCGCGCCTTCGTATATTTGGTAAAACGGATTGGGGCTGACCACGGTGGCGCCGGGCCGGGTCGGATCGATCACGGTTTGCGTCAGGGCAAACAGGGCCTCGCGCGAGCCGTTCACGGGCAGCACCTGGGTGTCCGCGTCCAGGCTCAGTTGGTATCGGGTTTGCAACCAAGCCGCGCAGGCCTTGCGCAGCGCGGGCTCACCCGCCGTGGCCGGGTAGGCCGAAAGGCCTGTGGCGACCGATGCCTTGAGCGCTTCCTGAATGAAGGCGGGCGTGGCGTGTTTGGGCTCGCCAATCCCCAAGCTGATCGGCTGCAGGGCCGGGTTCGGGGTGACGCTGGCGAACAGCTGTTTGAGCCGTTCAAAAGGGTAGGGTTGCAGTTTGGCAAGAAGGGGGTTCATCCCTGGATTATCCGGGATGAAGAGGCGCCCTTGGGCAGCGAGCCGACCCGGGGGGCTGGCTTCAGGGGTCATTTGGCCAGCGGGCCTGCGCGGGTCCGGGCGCGTGCGACGGCAGGTTTTTCAGGGGTCCTGTCGGGTAATATTGACACTTTGCACTGTGTTGGCCGTCTGGGCTGGCCCTTTTCTCTGATCCGACACCGATCCCACAACGATCCGAACCGCCGTGCGCCTCAATTCCATCAAGCTTTCGGGCTTCAAATCGTTTGCCGAACCCACCAATTTTCTGCTGCCGGGGCAGCTGGTGGGCGTGGTCGGGCCCAATGGTTGCGGCAAATCCAACATCATGGATGCGGTCAGATGGGTCTTGGGCGAGTCCAAGGCCTCTGAACTGCGTGGCGAGTCCATGCAGGATGTGATCTTCAACGGCACCACGACCCGCAAGCCAGCCAGCCGTGCCAGCGTGGAGTTGGTGTTTGACAACGCCGACCACCGCGCTGGCGGCCAATGGGGCCAGTTTGCCGAAATCGCCGTCAAGCGCGTCCTCACCCGCGATGGCAACAGCAGTTACTACATCAACAACCAGCCGGTGCGCCGCCGCGACGTCCAGGATGTGTTCCTGGGCACGGGACTGGGACCTCGCGCCTACGCCATCATCGGCCAGGGCACCATCAGCCGCATCATCGAGTCGCGCCCCGAAGAGCTGCGTCTTTTTCTCGAAGAAGCCGCTGGCGTCTCCAAATACAAAGAACGCCGCCGCGAGACCGAAAACCGCTTGTCTGACACCCGCGAGAACCTCACCCGGGTGGACGACATCCTGCGTGAGCTGAACGCCAACCTGGACAAGCTGGAAAAACAGGCCGAAGTGGCGCAACGCTACAACACCTTGCAGGCCGACAGCACGCTCAAGCAGCACCAACTGTGGTTCCTCAAGCGCCGCGATGCCGAGGCTGACCAGGGGCGCATCAAGTCGGACGTGGACCAGGCCGTCAATGCACTGGAGTCGCGCCTGGCCGATCTGCGCCATGTCGAGGCCGATTTGGAGACGATCCGCCAGGCCCACTACACGGCTGGTGACCAGGTCAACCAGGCCCAAGGCGCCTTGTACGAGGCCAGCGCCGAGGTCGGCCGTCTGGAGGCCGAAATCCGTTTTGTGGTGGAAGGCCGCCAACGCGCCGAGCAGCGCCTGCAGCAGATGGTGGAACAAACCACGCAATGGGGAACCCGCAGCCTGGACGCCCAGGCCGAGCTGGACACCCTGGCTGAACAAGCCGCCATGGCGGAAGACCAGAGCATGACGCTGGCCGCGCAGGTCGAGGACCAGGCCATGGCGCTGCCTGAGCTCGAAGAGGCCCTGCGCCAAGCGCAAGGCGATGCCACCGCCCAACGTGCCGCCGTGGTGCAGGTGCAGCAGCAAATTGGCGTGCTGGCCGCCGACCAGCGCAACGTCGAAGAGCAAGCGCGCCAACTGGACAACCGCCGTGAACGACTGCTGAGCGACCGCAATGCCCTGGCCGCACCCGACGAAGCCCGCCTGAGCCTCCTGCAAGAACAATTGAGCCAGGCCCAGGCCCTTTCGGTCGAAGCCGAAGCCCGTCTGCAAGACCTGCAAGAGCAGGTGCCTGCCCTGGACGAAGAGCGCCGTGCGCGCCAGACCGCTGCGAACCAGGAGTCGTCCAAACTGGCCGAGTTGAGTGCCCGCATCGAGGCGCTCAAGGCCCTTCAGGAAAAAGTGCGCACCGATGGCAAGCTGGGGCCCTGGCTGGGCAAGCATGGCATGGACGGGCTCGAAGGCCTGTGGAGCCGCATCCACATCGAGCCGGGTTGGGAAAACGCCCTGGAATCGGCCTTGCGCGAACGCCTGTCGGCCCTGGAAGTGTCGCGCCTGGAGATGGTGAGCGCTTTCGCTGCCGATGGGCCGCCTGCGAAACTGAGCTTTTTCAGCCTGCCTTTGGCAAGCAAGGCGGCAGCTCGCGCTGGCATGCCCGCAGACAGCAAGCCGCTGGCCAGCTTGCTGCGGGTGCACGATGCCGGTCTGTCGGCCCTGTTGGCCGACTGGCTCCAAGGCTGCTACACCGCCCCCAACCTGGAGCACGCGCTGGCCTGGCGCAGCCAGCTGCAAGCGGGTGAAACCCTGCTGGTGCAGGCCGGTCATGCGGTGGACCTCAACAGCGTGGTTTTCTATGCGCAAGACTCCGAGCAAGCCGGTTTGCTGGCCCGCGCGCAGGAGATCGAGAACTTGGACAAGCAGCTGCGCGCGCAAACCTTGATGGCCGAAGAAAGCCGCAGCGCCCTGGTGCGGGCCGAAGCGGCCTATGCCGATGCGTCGCAGCGCCTGATCACCGTGCGCCGTGAAGCCAGCGAATCCCAGTCGCGCACCCATGAGCTGCAGGTTGAAACCCTGCGCCTGTCGCAACTGGTGGCGCAAACCCGAGCCCGCAGCGAGCAAATCAGCCTCGATCTGGCCGAAGTCGAGGCCATGCTCGATGAGTTGCAAGAGCGACGCGTCACGGCCGAAGCCCGCTTTGAAGCGTTGGACCTGCAACTGGCCGACACCCAGGAGCGCCATGCCCAGCTGGACGAGCGGGTCATCGAGGCCGAGCGCAAGTTGGCCGAATGTCGTGAACAGCAGCGCAGTCTGGAGCGCCGTGCCCAGGAGGCCCAGTTCTCTCAGCGCAGCCTGGATGCTCGACGCGCCGAATTGCAACGCACCATTGAAACGGCGCAGCAGCAAGTGGCCAGCATCGAGATCGACATGCAGCGGGCCCGAGACGAACTTGGCCGCCTCACCGATGCGGCGGCCCAGGCCGGTTTGCAAAACGTGCTGGCCCTCAAACTCGAGCGTGAGCAAGCCCTGGGGGCTTGCCGCAGCGCCTACGACGACCTGACCGCCAAGCTGCGCGCCAGTGACGAACGCCGCGCGAGCTTCGAGCGCGAACTCGAGCCATTGCGTCAGCGCATCACCGATTTGCAGCTCAAGGAACAAGCTGCGCGTCTGGGCCTGGAGCAATACAGCCAGCTGCTGGCCGATGCCCAAGCCGATCTGCAGGCTGTGGCCCATTCGGTGGAAGCGGGCCAGGTGCGTGTGACGGGTCTGCAAGGCGAAATTGACCGCATCCACCGTGACATTGCGGCATTGGGCCCGGTCAACCTGGCGGCGCTCGAAGAGTTGAGCACCTCGCGCGAGCGCAAGGTTTTCCTCGACGCGCAGTGCGCCGACCTGAGCGATGCCATGAACACCCTGGAGGATGCGATCCGCAAGATCGACGCTGAAACCCGCGAGCTGCTCGGTGGCACCTTCAAGATCGTCAACGAGCACTTCAGCCGCATGTTCCCCGAACTGTTTGGTGGCGGCAATGCCCGCCTGGTGATGACGGGCGATGAAATTCTGGACGCGGGCGTTCAGGTGCTGGCGCAGCCACCGGGCAAGAAGAACCAGACCATCCATTTGCTTTCCGGGGGCGAAAAGGCCCTGACGGCGATCGCGCTGGTGTTCGCCATATTTCAGCTCAACCCGGCCCCATTTTGCTTGCTGGACGAGGTGGACGCGCCGCTGGACGATGCCAACACCGAGCGTTATGCCAAGTTGGTGGCGGGCATGGGCAAAGAAACCCAGTTCTTGTTCATCAGCCACAACAAGATCGCCATGGAAATGGCCGAGCAGCTGATTGGCGTGACCATGCAGGAGCAAGGGGTTTCGCGCATTGTGGCTGTGGACATGGAGTCTGCAGTGTCTATGGCCGATGTGGCCTGAGGTCTTGAATGATGTTGAGTTCAATGAGTTCATTGCAATTGAGTTTGGTGGGTATTGGTGCGCTGACTCTGGGGGCGGTGGTGCTTTACAACTACTGGACCTCGCGCAAAAACGAGCCACGCCAAGCCGACCCGCTGATCGATCTCGTGGCCACCGCACCCGAATTCGAGTCCGACGACACCGCGCCGCCCGAACCCATCTTGACCGATGACTTCACCAATTTGCCACAACCTGAGCGCAAGGCCCAGTTGGACGCCTTGATTGATGTCATCGCCACCCTCGAAGTCGATCACCCGGTGTCGGGGGACGCGGCGCTCGCCGCC
>JAXITB010000231.1:0-5030 GCA_034680305.1 Polaromonas sp.
AGGAATATGTTGCTCAGCGATCTTGGTATGGCTTTGGGCCAAGCACCATCCCTGCGTGAAGCTCTTCGACAATGAAGAGCTGCCAAGACAATACCGGCTGACCTCAGATCCATCCTCATTCGATCATGAACTTTCTATTCGTCTGCATGGGCAATATCTGCCGCAGTCCCACCGCCGAGGGCGTGATGCGCCATCGCCTGCAGCAGCAAGGCCTGGCCGATCGCATACACGTTGATTCGGCTGGCACGCACAACTACCACCCCGGCAAGCCGCCGGATGCGCGCACGCAAAAGCACGCGGCCTTGCGCGGCTATGACCTTTCGCCCTTGCGCGCCCGGCAAATTCTGGAGGCCGACTTCGCGCGCTATGACCTGATCCTGACCATGGACTGGGACAACCAGGCACTCACGCAATCGCTGTGCCCGCCGGCCCATGCCCGAAAGGTGCGCCGTCTGGCCGAGTTTTTTCAGCGTCACTCTGACACCGTGGTGCCCGATCCGTATTACGGCGGCCCGGACGATTTTGAGCGGGTGCTCAACCTGATCGAAGACGGGGTCGATGGGCTGCTGGCGCATTGCCAGCGGCGGCTAGGCCCGGCTGGTTCGGCCTCATAGAAGGGCGCTGCGCCAACTCTGAGCGGCCCGGTTTGAAGGCACGAAGCCGTGTTCTTCTTGTGCATCTTGATGCTTTGATGCAAAAATGCATCTATGCGAACCACCGTCGACATCCCCGATATGTTGCTCAAGCACCTCAAGGCCCGTGCGGCCCTGGAAGGGCGGACTTTGCGCGACCTGGTGGTGGATTTGGTGGAAAAGGGATTGCGGGCGCAAGCGGCCTTCGATCCTCAGCAGCGGCTGGTGGCCCGGCCAGTTTTCGGCTCCGGTCCAGCTCGCCCGGAGATGCTGCAAGTTATGGACCCTGTACGCCGAGATGAGCTAATTTATGAGGACGACGATGAGCGAGCCCGTCAGTTCATGGCGGGTCGCTGAGGCCTCGGCCGCTTGGCGACCGGCTGCCGGGGACCTGCCCGATGTCAAGGTCTGGCTGGCTCTTTCCTACACGCGCCACCCTTGCCATGAGGTCGCCTCGCAGTACTGGCAATCGGTCTGCGAGGCCGGCACCAGCTTGTGGTTTTGCCGTACCACCATGATGGGCTTGGTGCGCTTGCTGGCGCAGCCTTCGCTCATGGGGGCAGATGTGATGAGCCTGCCTCAAGCTTGGTCGGCTTATCAAAAGTGGCTCGCTGCGCCAGGCGTGGATCTGCTGCCTGATCCGTCTGGCCTGGATCCGGTCATTGCCCGGATGATGGCTGCTCAGGCGCTGCCCGCCCGTCTGTGGACCGATCTGTGCCTGGCCGCCACCGCGCAATGCGCCGGCCTGCGCATGGTCAGCTTTGACCGCGACTTCGAGCGTTTTGGTTTGGAGCGCTGCCTCGTTCTCAAGGCCTCCAGTTCAGGGCCGCCCTGAAGCCGCGCCTTCCTGCGCAAAGCTCAGCGCAGCCTCACCTCTGAGCGTACTGGGTCGATCGGAACGGGCCCCCGCTTGGGGCCTTCAGCCCCTGGCAAAGGGCGCGCTCAGGAGCCACCGCGGCGTTGGCGGCCCAGGGCGCCGGTCTTTGCATCAGACGCGGGTAATGCTATTCTCAAAGGCATGAATGCTCGGATCGATCACTTCTTGCACGAACTCTTGGAGTTGCCGGCCGACGAGCGCAGCGCAGTTGCTGCTGCGCTCGTGGACAGCTTGTCCGACGAGTCAGATGCATCGATCTCAGAAGCTTGGCGTCAAGAACTATTGCTCAGGCGTGAGGCATTTCGCGCCGGACGATTGGGCGCAAGTGCTTGGCGTGACGCACGCTCTCGACTCAGCTCAATGTGACCAGGTTCAAGGTCCGCATCGGTTCGGATGCGGAGGCGGAGTTCACGCAAGCCTTCAACTGGTACAAGCACAGAAGCCACCTTGCCGCCAACGGTTTCCGTCTTGCGGTTTTTAAGGCCATTGATGGACTGGAGAGCTCTGCCGCCATGTGGCCCCAGAACGAAGATGGCATTTCGTTCGTCGTGCTTGATCGCTACCCCTACACCATCTTTTTTGACCTAACGGACAATCAAGCTGTCGTGCTTGCGATCGCGCACCATCGCCGCCGACCTGGCTATTGGCGAAGCCGCTCAATATGACCTTGCTGGCTGAGCCGGACCAGGTTTTGAGCCTGCAGTCATGCCCGAACTCTCCGCCCGCTCAGCCCCGCGCAAAGTGCGCGCGCGCAGCCGCCACCGTGGCGTCGATGTCGGCGTCGGTGTGCGCGGCACTGACAAAGCCGGCCTCGTAAAGCGCCGGGGCAAAGCACACGCCGGCGTCGAGCATGGCGTGAAAGAAGGCGTTGAACTTCGGGCCGTCGGTGGTCATGACGGTGGCGTAGTTCTGCGGCAGATCCTTCATCAGGAAAAAGCCAAACATGCCGCCCTGGCTGTCGCCACAAAAAGGCTGGCCGGCCGCGTGCGCGGCCTCAGTGAGGCCGGCGACCAGGCGCTGGGTCTTGGCGCCCAGGGCTTCAAAAAAGCCAGGCCGGCTGATCTCGTGCAGCGTGGCCAGGCCGCAGGCGGTGGCCACCGGGTTGCCGCTGAGTGTGCCGGCCTGGTAGACCGGGCCCAGTGGCGCGAGTTTTTCCATGACGGTGCGCTTGCCGCCAAAGGCCGCCAGCGGCATGCCGCCGCCGATGACCTTGCCCAGCACCGTCATGTCGGGCTCAAAGCCGGGAATCAGCTGGGCATAGATGCTTTGCGCGCTGCCCAGTGCCACCCGAAAGCCGCTCATGACTTCGTCAAACACCAGCAGGGCGCCATACTGGCTGCACAACTCACGGCAGCGCTTCATGAAGGGCACGCTGGCCCGCACGAAGTTCATGTTGCCGGCGATCGGCTCGATCATCAGGCAGGCCAGCTCGGCCCCGTGCAGCTTGAAGGCTTCTTCCAGTTGCTCAACATTGTTGTACTCGAGCACCAGGGTCTGCGCCACCACTTCGGGGGGCACGCCGGCGCTGGTGGGGTTGCCAAAGGTGGCCAGGCCCGAGCCGGCCTTGACCAATAGCGCGTCAGCATGGCCGTGGTAGCAGCCCTCGAACTTGATGATCTTGCTGCGGCCGGTGGCGCCACGGGCCAGACGCAGCGCGCTCATGCCTGCTTCGGTACCGGAGCTGACCAGTCGCACCATCTCCAGCGAGGGCACGCGCGCGATGATGGCTTCGGCCAGTTCGACCTCGCGCTCGGTCGGCGCGCCGAATGAGAAGCCGTCGACGGCGGCCTTTTGAACCGCTTCGAGCACCGCCGGGTGGCCGTGGCCCAGGATCATCGGGCCCCAGGAGCCGATGTAGTCGATGTACTTTTTGCCGTCGGCGTCCCAGAAGTAAGCGCCCTGTGCGCGTTGCACGAAACGGGGCGTGCCGCCGACTGCACGGAAGGCCCGCACAGGCGAATTGACGCCGCCAGGGATGACGGCCTTGGCGCGCTCAAAGAGTACGTCGTTCATGGAGGGCTTATTGCTTGGTGCCATGGGGTGGGAGCTCAAAGTAGTCGCTGGAAGCGGGGCGGGTGGGGGGATCGGCGTCGGGCTCGTCGCCTTCGGTGTCGGCCTGGGCCCAGAAAAGTCGGTCGGGCAGCAGGTGGCCCATGCCAGGGGCGAAGCCGGCGTTGAGGCAGTGGTCGAGGTAGCTCAGGGCTTCGGCGGTGGCGGTCTGCAGGTCATTGCCGCAGGCCAGCAAGGCCGCCAGCGCGGCCGACAGGGTGTCGCCCGCGCCGGAGAAATTGGCGTCGAAGTGCTCGAATTTTTCGCTGTAGAGCACGGCCTGCGCGCTGGCCAGCACGTTGTCCAGGTATTGCGAGTGCACCGGCATGCCGGTGACCAGGGTGTAGGGCGCGCCCGCTTCGGCAGCCGCCTTGGCGATGTCGCGTGCGCTGGGCGATTTCTCGCTGCTCCAGTCGGGCAGCAGCCAGCGCCACAAAGTGCTGTGGTTGCCGACCAGCACCGTGGTCTGGGGCAGCAGTAACTCGCGAAAGGCATCTTGGTAGCTGTCGATGCGGGCATCGTCCCACCACGACAGCGGCGGCATGAAGGCGATCAGCGGGACATCGGCGTAGTCGCTGGCAATTTCGGCAATGGTGCTGATCGCTTCGGGCGTACCGACAAACCCCACCTTGAAGGCATCGACCGCCATGTCTTCAAGCGCGCTGCGCGCCTGTTCGGTCACGGCGTCTTCGTCAAAGGCAAAGTGGTCGAAGATTTCTGCGGTGTCGCGGCTGTAAGCCCCGGTAACCACCGGCAGGGTGTGGGCGCCGGTGGAGGCCATGGCTGTCACATCGGCCGCCAAGCCCCCGCCCCGCTCGGGTCGTTGGCATTGAAGCTCATGACGCAAGCCGGCCCGCTGGCAGTCTCAGACTCGCCCGGCTTTGGCTTCTGGTCGGCAGGTGTGGACGATAGGGCCATGGGTGAGAGTATGCCCGTGCCGGGACGGACCTGGCCGATACAATCGGCGCATTCTATTAGAACAAGCCTGACGCACCGTGACTGCTTCTACCCCCATGACCACCTGGATGTGCCTGATTTGCGGCTGGATTTACGACGAGGCCACCGGCGTCCCCGAAGATGGCATCGCGCCCGGCACCCGCTGGGCCGATGTGCCCATGAACTGGACCTGCCCGGAGTGCGGCGCGCGCAAAGAAGACTTCGAGATGGTGCAGCTCTGATCAGACCTTCTGATCGTTGTGGGCCCGCCGCCCCCGGCGCGAAAGCGGTATCTCTTTGTGGGAGCGCCGCCCCCGGCGCGAAAGAGCTGCTGATTAAGCGCCGCATCGCCGCGAGGGCGCGGCTCCCACTGCCCCCGATTCAGGCCTGCTGAGAGCTTTTGGCTGGTCCAGCCTTTGTGCTTCTGGGTTGGTCTGCTGCGGGAGCGCCGCCCTCGGCGCGACGGCGCTATCTCTTTGTGGGAGCGCCGCCCCCGGCGCGAGAGAGCTGCTGATCAAGCGCCGCATCGCCGCGAG
>JAXITB010000232.1:0-4988 GCA_034680305.1 Polaromonas sp.
ATAAGCCCGGTGGAAGTCGTTGGTGGCCATGCAGATGGCTTGAGCCTGGGCTTCGGCCTCGATGGCTTCGTCCACGCCCATGTTCCATTCTTGTTGCAGCATTTTTTTGGTGATGCCGTTGGCAAAGGTGGGGCCGGCCACCAGCTGGGCGGCGATGGCCTGAGCATCGGCCAGCACCGACTCGGGCGTGCACACGCGGTTGTAAAAGCCCCAGCGCTCGGCTTCGAGCGCACCCAGGCCGCGCCCGGTGAACAGCAACTCGCTGGCCCGCCCTTGGCCAATGATGCGCGGCAAGAGCGCGCACGCGCCCATGTCGCAACCAGCCAGGCCGACCTTGTTGAACAGGAAATAGGTTTTGCTGCGCTCGGTGCCGTAGCGCAGGTCTGAGGCCATGGCCAAGATCGCCCCAGCCCCAGCGCAGACGCCGTCAATCGCCGCAACGATGGGTTGCGGGCAAGCGCGCATGGCTTTGACCAAGTCGCCCGTCATGCGGGTGAAGGCCAGCAGGCCCGGCATGTCGAGTTTCGTGAGCGGGCCGATGATCTCGTGCACATCACCGCCCGAGCAGAAATTGCCGCCCTCGCCCGTGATCACCACGGCGTGAACGTCGCTTGCGTAGGGCAATGCGCGAAAAAAGTCGCGCAGCTCGGCGTACGAATCAAACGACAAGGGATTTTTGCGTTCGGGGCGGTTCAGGCTCACGGTGGCCACACCGTCCTGCACGGACAGCAGGAAATGTTCGGGCTGGTAGTGCGCCATGGGTTGTTGGTGGCGTGGCAGCTGGTGGGGCTGGCCGGGCAAGTAGCGTTGGCTCATGGGTTCTCCTGGGTTCATGCCGCGTGATGTTGGGGCGTCTTTGGGCTGGGTTTGCCATTTTTCAAATGGCCCAGCAATTGGTGCAGTTGTTCTTGCTGCTGTGCAGACAGGGGCGATAGCAATTCGATCACCCAGCTTTCGTGCGCGGTGGCCATGGCGGCAAAAACCTCACGGCCGGCTGGCGTCAGGTGCACCGCATACGCTCGCCGATCTGCAGGCTGGGGCCGCCGCTGCACAAGTTGTTCCTTTTCCAGCTGGTCCACGATGCTGGTGACGTTGCCGCCCGTGACCATCATGCGGCGCGAGAGTTCGCCCATGGACAGGCCCTGTGTCTCTCTTTCGAGCTGGGCCATCAGGTCAAAACGTGGCAGAGTGATGCCGAACTGCTCGCGCAAACGCTGCCGGATCGTGTCTTCCATCCGGGTGCTGGCTGACAACAGGCGCAACCACAAGCGCAGCGAGGCATGGTGATCGGCATGCGCGCGCACTTCCATGTCGGTGATGAGGTTCATGCCACCATCTCCCCGCCATCGATGGCGATCGCCTGGCCATTGATCGCATCGCTGCCCGCAGCGCACAGCCACAGCACGCTTTGCGCCACCTCGTGTGGCTGCACCAGACGCTGTTGCGGGTTGCCTGCGGCCAGCGCCTGCCGCGCCTGGACTTCGCTCTTGCCGGTTTTGTCCACGATGTTTTGTACGGCCTCGCGCACGATGTCGGTTTCGGTATATCCAGGGCAAATCGCGTTCACCGTCACACCCTTTCGGGCCAGCTCCAGTGCCAGCGCCCGGGTCAGACCGACCACACCGTGCTTGGCCGCGACATAGGCGCTCACATAGGCATAGCCCTTGAGGCCAGCCGTGCTGGCGATGTTGACGATGCGCCCCGGTGTGCCGCTGGCTGCCGCGCCAAGCATGCCCGGCAGCACCGCCTGGATGCAGTGGTAAGTGCCCGTGAGGTTCACAGCCATCATCTGTTGCCACAGCGCGGCATCGGTTTTGGCAAAGGGCTGGCTGTGCGCCTGTCCCGCATTGTTGACAAGGATATTGACCGGCCCGAATCGGGCTTGCGCTTTCTGCACCGCCGCTTGCACAGCGTGTTCGTCCCCCACGTCCATGGGCGCGATCAGCAGCGCCCCATCGGGCACCTGCGACCGCAGGGCATCGGCCTGCGCCTGCAGCTTGTCCTGCGAGCGGCCGCACAGCGTGAGGCGGCATCCGGCCTGCGCCAGTGCCAAGGCAATGGCAGCGCCGATGCCTGCACCCGCGCCAGTGATGAGGGCGTGGCGATTTTCCACCTCAGTCCCCCCGGGTCGCAGCCTGTTGAGCCCTCTCTCGGGCAAATCCGGCTTCCAGCTGTGGCTTGCCCGACACGTAAGCACGTGGCCAGGCCAGATCCGTGTAACCGATGCGCGCCGCTTCGGTCAGTGTCCAGGCCGGGTTGGCCAGGTGTGGGCGGGCCACGGCGCACAGGTCGGCGCGGCCGGCGGCGAGGATGCTGTTGACGTGGTCGGCCTCCGAGATGGCCCCCAACGCGATGGTGGCAATGCCCGCCTCTTGACGGATGCGGTCGGCAAACGGCGTCTGGTACATGCGCCCATAGGTGGGTTTTTGCTGGGCACTGACCTGACCCGACGAACAGTCGATCATGTCGGCGCCCGCGGCCTTGAAGGCCCGTGTGATCTCGACCGCGTCCGCCGGCGTGATGCCACCCTCCACCCAGTCGTGTGCCGAGATGCGCACCGACATGGGCAGGTCCTGGGGCCAGGCAGCGCGCACCGCCGCGAACACTTCGAGCGGGTAACGCAAGCGGTTTTCGAGCGGGCCACCGTACTCGTCGCTGCGCTGGTTGGTGAGCGGGCTGATGAAGCTCGAGAGGAGGTACCCGTGCGCGCAGTGCAGCTCCAGCCAGTCAAAGTCGGCTTGCGCAGCACGCTCTGCGCTGTCCACAAAATCCTGCGTCGCCCTGTCCATGTCGGCTCGTGTCATGGCGCGAGGCACCGCACCCTGCGGCAGGTAAGGCAAAGGCGAAGCCGCCAGCAAAGGCCAATTGCCTTCGGGGTCGTCGGCCGGCACGGGCTGGTCCATGCCCGCGCCCTGCCAGGGTCGGCAACTCGAGCCCTTGGGCCCGGCGTGGCCGACCTGCACACCGATCTTCGCATCGGTTTTGCCGTGCACCCATTCGGTGATGCGCCGCCAGTCTTGCATCTGCTCGTCGTTCCAAAGACCCGGACAGCCGTGGGTGATGCGCCCATTGGGACTGGGCGCTGTCATCTCGACCATGACCAGACCCGCACCGCCCATGGCGCGTGCGCCCAGGTGCACCAGGTGGTCATCGCCCACGCGACCGTGGATGGCCATGTATTGCGCCATGGGCGAGACCACCACGCGGTTCTTGAGCGTGACCGAGCGCAGGGTGTAGGGCGTGAACATGGGGGGCCTCACGCCGGGTTTGGCCGTACGCCCGGCAAACCAGGCCTCATAGCCCTCGAGCCAGACCTTGTCACGCAGGCGCAGGTTTTCGTGGCTGATGCGCTGGCTGCGCGTGAGCATCGAATACATGAACTGCTCGGGCTCCAGCTGGTCACAGTAGCGCTCGCCACAGACCTCGAACCACTCCATCGCGTTCCATGCGGCATTTTGCAGCCGGATCACATCGATCTCGCGTACAGCCTGGTAATGTTTCAGCACCTCGGGGATGCGCTCGGCCGTGTCGCCCAGGGCCTTGAACTGGCGCACCAGCTCGATGGCGTCTTCGAGTGCAAGCTTGGTGCCCGAGCCAATCGCAAAATGCGCGGTGTGCACCGCATCGCCCATCAACACCACGTGGCTGTTGCCATTGAAGGTGGACCAGTTGGCACATTTGACCCGCTGGAAATTGAGCCACGCCGAGCCGCGCAAGTGGCGTGCGTTGGTCATCAGCTTTTCGCCTTGCAGGTTCTTGGCAAACAACTTTTCGCAAAATGCGATCGATGCGTCCTGATCGGCTTGGTCCAGGCCATGGGCCAGCCAGACGTGCTCGGGGCACTCAACGATGAAGGTCGAAGTTTGCTTGTCAAACTTGTAGACGTGCGCCTGGAACCAGCCGTGCTCGGTCTTCTCGAACAAAAAGGTGAAGGCGTCGTACTGACGGTTGGTGCCCAGCCAGATGTAACGGTTGGGCCGCGTCACGATGTCGGGCTGAAAGACCTCGGGCAAGCGGCTGCGCACGCGTGAGTTGATGCCATCGCTGGCGATGACCAGATCGGCATCGGGGAAGTCCAGGTCAGACTGTGCATCCTGCTCAAACAGCAGCTTGACACCAAGCTCCTCACAACGGGCCTGCAAGATGTTCAGCAGCTTCTTGCGCCCGATGCCCACAAAGCCATGCCCACCCGAGCGGATCACACGGTCCTTGAAATGCAGCTCGATGTCGTCCCAATGGTTGAAGGCCTGCTGCACCTCGTTGGCGGTCTCCATGTCCCACTGGCGCATGTTCTCCAGCGTCTGGTCAGAGAACACCACACCCCAGCCAAAGGTGTCGTAGGGCTTGTTGCGCTCGACCACCGTGATGTCATGGTGCGAACCAAGCTTTTTCATCAGCAACGCAAAGTACAAACCCGAGGGACCACCACCAATGCAAACGATTTTCATGTTGACTCTCTATGCTGTAGGCCTGACAGGCAGTTGATTCAAACCTATATATTTGAAACCTCAAGTATTTGAGCAAAGTGAATGCACGTCAATCGGGTACAAACCCGCAGGAAAAACAGGGAGAGGGGTGAGAATGCCGTGCGGATGAAGAAATGGATCGCACAAAGCAAAACGCCCCACCGCAAGGTGAGGCGTTTTGGGCTGTTACAAGCCTGACGATGTCCTACTTTCACACGGGAACCCGCACTATCATCGGCGCTAAGTCGTTTCACTGTCCTGTTCGAGATGGGAAGGAGTGGGACCAACTTGCTATGGTCATCAGGCATAACTTGTTGTCGTCTTGACACCGGTCAAGACAACGAATTCATAGAGTTTCGAATCAGATTTCGACTTTTCAGCCCGGCTCTTCAGCCCGACTCTTCAGCCTTTTTTGAATGCGTCAACTTGGCATAACTTCCTTGACCAACGCACACCTTGCGGCATGTGATCAAAGTTATAGGGTCAAGCCGCACGAGCAATTAGTATCGGTTAGCTTAACGC
>JAXITB010000233.1:0-4982 GCA_034680305.1 Polaromonas sp.
ACCGCACCGGCCTTGACGTGCTGGTCGGCCTTGACCGTCAACACCGCGCCATAAGGCACCTTGTGACGCTCGCGCTCGCGGCCATGCTCGTCCTGGATGATGACTTCGCCCGAGCGGGCGATGACCACCAACTCGCCAGCGCTGTTGGTGACATAGCGCATCGGTGCGTTAAAGCCGATCACGCCATTGGACTTGGCTTGCACGCTCGAAGCCACCGCCGCACGCGATGCAGCACCACCGATGTGGAAGGTGCGCATGGTCAGCTGGGTGCCCGGCTCGCCGATGGACTGGGCGGCAATGATGCCGACGGCCTCGCCCACGTTGATCAGGCCGCCACGGCCCAGGTCGCGGCCATAGCACTTGGCGCACAAGCCGAAGCGAGTGGCGCAGGTCAGTGCGGTGCGAACCTTGACCTCGTCAACGCCAGCGAACTCGATGTCGTCGAGCAGGTCTTCGTCAAGCAGTACGCCGGCCTTGACCACCACCTCACGGGTTTCGGGGTGGATCACGTCTTCGACGGTGGTGCGACCCAGCACCCGATCACGCAGCGATTCGATCACCTCGCCACCCTCGACGATGGCGCGCATGAGCGAGCCGTCGAGCGTGCCGCAGTCGTCTTCAGTGACCACCAGGTCCTGCACCACATCGCACAAGCGGCGGGTCAGGTAGCCGGAGTTGGCCGTCTTGAGCGCCGTATCAGCCAGTCCCTTACGCGCACCGTGGGTGGAGATGAAGTACTGCAACACATTGAGGCCTTCACGGAAGTTGGCCGTGATCGGGGTCTCAATGATGGAGCCGTCGGGCTTGGCCATCAGGCCGCGCATGCCAGCGAGCTGACGAATCTGCGCAGCCGAGCCGCGCGCGCCGGAGTCGGCCATCATGTAGATGGAGTTGAAGGACTCCTGATCGACCTGTGCGCCAGTGCGATCGGCCACTTTTTCCTTGGCCAGCTGGGCCATCATGACCTTGGAGACTTCGTCGCCTGCCTTGCCCCAGATGTCAACCACCTTGTTGTAGCGCTCACCGACAGTGACCAGGCCCGAGACATATTGCTGCTCGATTTCCTTGACCTCTTTTTCGGCGTGCTCAATGATGGCGTGCTTTTCTTTGGGCACCAGCATGTCGTCGATACAGATCGAAATGCCCGAGCGTGTGGCCAGACGGAAGCCGTTTTGCAGCAGCTTGTCGGCAAACACCACCGTCTCTTTCAGACCGCACTTGCGGAAAGCGACGTTGATCAGCTTGGAGATTTCTTTCTTCTTGAGCGCCTTGTTGATGTTGGCAAACGACAGGCCCTTGGGCAAGATCTCGGACAGCAGAGCGCGGCCGGTGGTGGTTTCCCAGACCTTGGTGGAGGCCTCGAACTCGCCAGAGGCGCGGCTCTTGGTGTACTCGGTCAGGCGCACATTGATGCGGGCGTTCAGATCGAGCTGGCCGCCGTCATAGGCGCGCTGCACCTCGTTGATGTCGGAGAAGATCAGACCTTCGCCCTTGGCGTTGATGCGGTCACGGGTGGCGTAGTACAGGCCGAGCACCACGTCCTGGGAAGGCACGATGGAAGGCTCGCCGTTGGCCGGGAACAGCACATTGTTGGACGCCAGCATCAGGGTGCGCGCTTCCATCTGCGCTTCGACCGACAGCGGCACGTGGACCGCCATCTGGTCGCCGTCGAAGTCGGCGTTGAAGGCCGAGCAAACCAGCGGGTGCAGCTGAATGGCCTTGCCCTCGATCAAGATGGGCTCGAAGGCCTGGATGCCCAAACGGTGCAGCGTGGGCGCACGGTTGAGCAGCACCGGGTGCTCCTTGATGACTTCTTCCAGAATGTCCCACACCACGGGCGTGCCCGATTCGACTTCCTTCTTGGCCGCCTTGATGGTGGTGGCAATGCCCATGGCCTCCAGGCGCGAGAAGATGAAGGGCTTGAACAGCTCGAGAGCCATCAGCTTGGGCAGGCCGCACTGATGGAGCTTGAGCGTCGGGCCCACGGTGATGACCGAACGGCCGGAATAGTCCACCCGCTTGCCCAGCAAGTTCTGGCGGAAACGGCCGCTCTTGCCTTTGATCATGTCGGCCAGCGACTTGAGCGCGCGCTTGTTGGCGCCGGTCATGGCCTTACCGCGGCGGCCGTTGTCCAGCAGCGAGTCAACCGCTTCTTGCAACATGCGCTTTTCATTGCGGGCAATGATTTCCGGCGCCTTGAGCTCGAGCAGACGGCGCAGACGGCTGTTGCGGTTGATAACGCGGCGGTACAGGTCGTTGAGGTCAGAGGTCGCAAAACGACCGCCGTCCAGCGGCACCAGGGGACGCAGGTCCGGCGGCAGCACTGGCAGCACTTCCATGACCATCCAGTTGGGCTTGATGCCCGACTTCTTGAACGCCTCCATCAGCTTGAGCCGCTTGGCGTTCTTCTTGATCTTGATCTCCGAGCCGGTCAGGTCGTTGCGCAGCTTGTCGATCTCGACGTCGAGGTCCAGCCCTTCGAGCAGGTCTTTAATGCCTTCGGCGCCCATCTTGGCTTCGAATTCGTCGCCATACTCCTTGCGCTTGGCGTCAAAGTCGTCCTCGGACATGATGGCGAACTTCTTGAGCGGGGTCATGCCGGGGTCGGTGACCACATAGGCTTCAAAGTACAGCACGCGCTCGATGTCGCGCAGCGTCATGTCGAGCACCAGGCCCAAGCGGCTGGGCAGCGACTTGAGGAACCAGATGTGGGCGCAAGGTGCAGCCAGGTCGATGTGACCCATGCGCTCACGGCGCACCTTGGTCTGCGTGACTTCAACGCCGCACTTCTCGCAGATCACGCCGCGATGCTTGAGGCGCTTGTACTTGCCGCACAGGCACTCGTAGTCCTTGATGGGGCCAAAGATCTTGGCGCAAAACAGGCCATCGCGCTCGGGCTTGAAGGTCCGGTAGTTGATGGTCTCGGGCTTTTTGACTTCGCCGAAAGACCAGGAGCGGATCTTCTCGGGCGAGGCCAGACCGATCTTGATGGCATCGAAATGCTCATCGGGGGTGAACTGCTTGAACAGGTCGAGGAGTGATTTCATGGCTCAAATCCTTAAATTTTGATCAGAGGAGGACAGAGGCGATTTGCCGCGCAAATCGGGGTCTATCCCGCCATTTTTCAGCGGGGGACAGCGCCAATAGGCCCTGCCCCGCCATGTCTCATGAACGCTCGAGTTCGATGTCGATGCCGAGCGAGCGGATCTCCTTGACCAGGACGTTGAACGACTCGGGCATGCCGGCCGAAATGGCGTGCTCACCCTTGACGATGGACTCATACACCTTGGTGCGGCCCTGCACATCGTCGGACTTGACGGTGAGCATTTCCTGCAGCACATACGAGGCGCCGTAGGCCTCCAGTGCCCAGACCTCCATCTCGCCGAAACGCTGGCCGCCAAACTGGGCCTTGCCGCCCAGCGGCTGCTGAGTGACCAAGCTGTAGGGGCCGGTGGAGCGGGCGTGCATCTTGTCGTCAACCAGGTGATGCAACTTCAGGAAGTGCATGTAGCCGACGGTGGTGGTGCGCTCGAACTTGTCGCCGGTGCGGCCGTCGTAAAGCTGCGCCTGGGTCCGGGTGGTGGTCAGGCCCTTGGCGCTGGCGGCCTCTTGCGGATAAGCCAATTGCAGCATGTTCATGATGTCGCCTTCGGAGGCACCATCGAACACCGGGGTGGCAAAGGGCACACCCTCTTTGAGGTTGCCTGCCATCTCGATGACCTGCTCGTCGCTCAGGGCGTTGAGTCCCTCGGCGCGGCCAGACTTGTTGTAGACCTCTTCCATGAACTGGCGCAACTCGGCCACCTTGGCCTGCTGCTGCAGCATGTTGCCGATGCGCTGGCCGATGCCTTTGGCGGCCCAGCCCAAATGCACTTCAAGCACCTGGCCGACGTTCATCCGCGAAGGCACGCCCAGCGGGTTGAGCACGATGTCGCACGGGGTGCCATCGGCCATGTAGGGCATGTCTTCGACCGGCACGATCTTGGAGACCACACCCTTGTTGCCGTGACGGCCGGCCATCTTGTCACCAGGCTGCAGACGGCGCTTGACGGCCAGGTAGACCTTGACCATCTTGAGCACGCCAGCGGGCAGCTCGTCGCCCTGGGTGAGCTTCTTGCGCTTTTCTTCGAAAGCCAGGTCGAAGCTGTGACGGGTCTGCTCCATCGAGTTCTTGATCGACTCGAGCTGCGCGGCCACCTCTTCGTCGGCCGGACGGATGTCAAACCAGTGGTACTTCTCGATGTCGGCCAGGTAGGCCTTGTCGATGGCAGTGCCCTTGGCGAGCTTCTTGGGGCCGCCGTTGGCCAGCTTGCCCACCAGGAGTTTTTCGATCCGGTCGAAGGCGTCGGCCTCCACGATGCGCAGCTGGTCGTTGAGGTCCAGGCGATAGCGCTTGAGCTCGTCGTCAATGATCTGCTGAGCGCGCTTGTCACGCGTGATGCCTTCACGGGTGAAGACCTGCACGTCGATGACGGTGCCTTGCGAGCCTTGGCTGACGCGCAGCGAGGTGTCCTTCACGTCGGAAGCCTTCTCGCCGAAGATCGCACGCAGCAGCTTTTCTTCGGGGGTCAGTGTGGTCTCGCCCTTGGGCGTGACTTTACCGACCAGGGTGTCGCCCGGCTGAACTTCTGCACCCACGTAGATGATGCCCGACTCGTCCAAACGGTTGAGCTGCTGCTCCGACAGGTTGGGGATGTCGCGCGTGATCTCCTCGGCGCCCAGCTTGGTGTCACGGGCCATCACCACCAGCTCCTCGATGTGAATCGAGGTGTAGCGGTCTTCGGCCACCACACGCTCGGAGATGAGGATGGAGTCTTCGAAGTTGTAGCCGTTCCAGGGCATGAAGGCGATCAGCATGTTCTGACCAATGGCGATTTCGCCCAGGTCGGTCGATGCGCCATCGGCAATCACATCACCTTTGGCCAACTTGTCACCACGCTTGACGATGGGGCGCTGGTGGATGTTGGTGTTTTGGTTAGAAC
>JAXITB010000234.1:0-4980 GCA_034680305.1 Polaromonas sp.
CAGCCAGATGCACACCGCCAGTGTTGCCCCCGAGGCACTGCCCAGCAAAAAGGGGTCGGCCAGCGGATTGCGAAACAGCCCCTGCGCCAAGGCCCCCGCCAAACCCAGCAGCCCACCGGCCAGCCAAGCGCCCAAGGAGCGCGGGAGCCGAATGTCGAGCACGATCTGCTGGGCCA
Source organism: Polaromonas sp. (assembly GCA_034680305.1). Lineage (GTDB taxonomy): Bacteria > Pseudomonadota > Gammaproteobacteria > Burkholderiales > Burkholderiaceae_C > Polaromonas. The sequence goes on from JAXITB010000234.1 coordinate 177, forward strand.
AGGCGTCGTCCCAAAGCGAGCGCGCGGGCTGCCAGCCACTGCTACCGGCCAGGGCGCCGAGCAGCAGACCCAGCAAACCCAGCGCGAGTAACAGCGATGCCAGCGCAGCCGGTGAGCGCCAGAGCCTCACGGCAAGCCCCCCACCCGCTGCAAACACCGGACCATGAGTTGGGCGGCCTCGGCCAGGCGTGGCCCGGGCCGTACCAGCACCTCGGATTCATGCGGCTCAAAGGCGCAGACCCGGCCGCTTTGCAGCGCCTTCAGCCGCGACCAGCCGGGGCGCTTGAGCATGTCCTTCCGGCTGCTGTCGCCCACCATGATGAGCTCAGGCTGGGCCTGCACCACGAACTCCGGTTGAATCTGCGGGAAGGGCCCTAAGCGGCCAGGCACGATGTTGACCTGTCCCAGACGAGCCAGGGTCTGCCCGATGAAGGACGATTCGCTGGCCGCATGGGGTGCCGGGCTGACCTCGACATACACCGAGCGGCCCCGCAAGGCTGGCGTCAGCGACTGCGCGGCCTGCACCAGACTGGCATCGATCTGTTGCCACAGCAGCCGAGCATGGCTGGGCGGCAGGCCCAGCACCTGCCCCAACGTGTCGATGACGCGCTGCACATCGGCATGACTGCGCGGCTCCAGGGCCAGCACCGGGATGCCCAGGGCCTGCAGACGATCGGCGCCGCGCGCGGACGACGCCATCAGCACCAGGTCGGGCCGCTGCGCGACCACGCGCTCGAGATCAAAGTCCAGGCCACCGCCCATGCGGGGCAAACGGCGCACCGACTCGGGCCAGTTGGAATAACGGTCCACCGCCACCAGGCGCTGGCACTGGCCCAGGGCGCACACCGTCTCGGTGAGGGCGGGCAGCAAACTCACGATGCGCGCCGGCGGCTGGGCCAGGCGCAGCTCCTGCCCCCGGTCGTCACGCACACTGAGGGCCGCCGCCAGGGCCGGCAAGGCCAGCACCAGCCCAGCCAGAGCCCGCCACAGCGCGAGGCGTTCAGCCATGGCGCTCGGCCCACTGCGCCATGATGCGGTGCAGCTGGGCCACGCCGTCGGTCAGGGCGGCTGGGCCGGGCTGCAGGATGTCGACCGATTTGATCTCGAAGAGTTGGCCATTGCGCACCGCCGGCACCTCTTGCCAGCCCGGCCGCGCGGCCACTTTTTCGGGGCGAAACTTCTTGCCGCACCACGAGCCAATGATGATGTCGGGCGAGCGCGCCACGATGGTCTGGCCGTCGGCAATGATGCGGTCCTTGCCCATGGGCGCCAGGGCTAACTCAGGAAACACATCATCGCCGCCGGCCAGGCCCATCAGCTCAGAGACCCAACGGATGGCGCTGATGTGCGGTTCGTCCCACTCTTCAAAGTAGACCCGAGGACGGCGCTTGAACTGCGCCGCCTTCTCGCTCAGGGCCTGCAAGTTGGCGCGCAGCTGCGCGATCTGCGCCAAGCCCTGCTCGGCCTGACCGACCAGCGCCGCGACCTGATAGAGCATGGCAAAGATCTCTTCGACGCTGCGCTGATTGAAGATGTGCACCGGCACACCGGCACGGATCAACTGGGCCGCGATGTCGGCCTGCAAATCAGAAAAGCCGATCACGCAATCGGGCCGGAGCGCCAGGATCTTGTCGATCTTGGCACTGAGGAATGCGCTGACCCGAGGCTTTTCCTCACGGGCCCGGCGCGGCCGCAGGGTGTAGCCCGAGATCCCCACAATGCGATGCGACTGCCCGAGCAGGTACAACCACTCGGTGGGCTCTTCGGTCAGGCAGATGATGCGTTGGGGGGTCATGGCGCGATTGTCACTTGGGCTGGTAGCGCAATCCGAGGTATGCCGCGCGGCCGCCGGTCGCATAGTCGTTGTACGGCGCTGAGCTGACCCGCAACACCGAGTAGTCCTTGTCCAAGGCGTTGTGGACCGTGAGCATCACGGTCAGCGACGAATCGATCGCGTAACTGCCTCGCAAGCCAAGCAGGGCGTAACCGGGCAGACGCTGCCGATTGGCGGTGTCATTGAATCGGTGGCTGAACCCATGAACGGATACCGCGCCGTCCCAACGCTGCCAACGGCGACTCAGGTCCAATCGGCTGACTCTGGGCAGTCGTCTTTGCAGGGTGTTGCCGGTCGCATCGTCCTTGGCACTGAGCAGATCGAGGCCGGCGTCCAAACGCCAGCTCGCCCACTTCTGACTGGCTTGCAAGCTGGCCCCCTTCAGGGTGCTGGAGGCCAGGTTCACCATGGTTCCCATGTTGGTCGCGGTGTCGAACTGATAGGCAATCAGGTCCCTGATCCGGTTACGGTAGACCGCCAATGATGCCTTTCGCCCCTCTTTCTCGTAAGCCACTCCCAGCTCCCGGTTTCGCGATGTTTCGGGACGCAAGGACGGATTGCCCTGGAAGAAGTTGGCCCGGTCGACCGGCCAGTACAGGTCATTGAAACTCGGCGCGCGAAAGCCGGTGCCGGTGGCGGCGCGCACGGTCCAGTCTGGACCGATCCGGTAGCCATAGGCCAGCGAGTGGGCGTCCTGCGAACCCAGACGGGAAATCTGATCTTGGCGCACGCTCAGGTGCCACAGATGCGATCCGATGGACGCCTGGTACCCGAGTGCCAAGGAGTCGGTGGCCTGGTCGCGAACTTCCAAAACCTGCGGCGAGCGAACCGAAACCGCGCGTCGCTCTAAGGCCAGCATCAACATCCCCGGCCCAACCCGAACATCGTTTTGCCAGGAGTACTGATCCTGCCGGGTCAGGTAGTTCTCCGTGTAGGCCCCTACCGCCGCCGGATTGAACAGCCAGGACTGAAGGTCGTCCTGACTCTGCCCGACCCGCAGGGAGGTCTGCCAATCGGTCGAGACCTGATAGCTCGCTTTGACGGACAGGCTGGAGAGCTGATGGCGATCGCGGTTGTCAAAAGCAGTGGTGCAACTGGTGCCCACCCAGTCGCTGGGGTCGCAATTGGCATTGTCCGAGCGCTTGATCGCCCGGCTTTGCATGAAACTGCCCGACAACTCCAGCCGATCCGACACCTGGCTCGTCAGACTTAGTCCGAGGTGGCTTTGCTGGTAGCCGTCTCGGTCGCTGTTGTGGGGGTCGTAGTAACCGCCTTTGGGCGCCTTGATGTCGTTAAAGCCGCTGCTGTATTCCCGCCCAGCCTGGATGCGAAACCGGGTGCGGTCGATGCGCCCGGCATAAGCCAGCGAAGTTGAGGCCGTGCCAAAACTGCCCACCGTGACAGCGGCCGATCCCCCGACGGGGCCACGCGCGCCGCCGGTGAAGATCTGAATCACGCCCCCCATCGCGTCAGAGCCGTACAAGCTACTTGCCGGGCCACGCAGGATTTCGATGCGCTCAATCTGCTCAAGCGGCAGATGCTGGACAGCCGTGGCCCCCACCGTGGCAGACGAAATGCGCTGGCCATCGACCAATACCAAGGTGTGCGCATGGTTGGCGCCGCGGATGAACACAGACGCATTGGCACCGCGTGCCGCATCGGGGCTGACCTGCACGCCCGGCAGACGACCAAGCAACTCGGTGAGGGTCTGCGCGCCCGAACGCTCAATGTCCCTGCGGGTCAACAAGCTGACCTCCCCCAGCAACTCATGCATGAGGGTCGGTGTGCGCGTGGCCGTCACCACCACCTCCTCCAGCATCGTCACCGGCTGCGCAAGTGCAAGCCCCAAAGAAAAGGACAAAGAAAAACCCAGCACGAGCGAACGCGCAGGCCTGTGCAACAAGTTCATGATGAACATCCCAGAACAAAAGCCCTCACCGGCTTCCCCGCCAGTGCATGAGCGTCACGAAGGCCAGCCCGGGGGCGAGCCTTCACCGTGTTGGCCGGTATCCGGGCTAACGAAGCAACTGCCCTCGCCTTCCCAAGCGCTTGTTCAGGGCGCTCAGTGGCTGTGGAGGGCAGCGGGGTCGTCTGGGCCAATGGCCCGGACAAGACCCGTTCGTCTTACCGTTGCGGGGGCAGCGCAGGTTGGGCTTGCCATGTGGGCTCACCCTCCTGCTTCCCGTTGAACTGCGGCATGTGAACCACACCGCGAGCACCAACGCCAAAGATTGTAAGCAACCGCCTTTCTGAAACCCTACAATCGGCACCGCCATGGCAACTCCCCCCTCTCTGGATCAGGTGGCCGAACGCGTCGAGCGGCTGCTGTTGCGCTACGAGGAATTGCAGCGCACGAACGCCCTGCTCAGCGAGCAGGTGCGCGCCCTCTCACAGGAGCGCGACTCTCTCAAGTCGCGTCTGAGCGCGGCGCGAGCGCGGGTCGACGCCCTGCTCGATCGCCTGCCTGCCTCGGCGTCCAGTGACCACGCCAACCCAGGCACCCCCTCATGAAGCAACTCGAAGTCCAGATCATGGGGCAGAGCTATCTGCTCGGTTGCCCCGAAGGCGGGGAAGACCGACTGCGCGATGCAGTGGGCAAGGTCGACAGCGCCATGTGCAAGATTCGCGATGCGGGCAAACTCAAGGCGCGCGACCGCATTGCCGTTCTGGCCGCGCTCAATCTGGCTTTTGAACTGAGTGATCGCGCCTCGGCCCCCACAGCCCCAGTTGCACCGGCAGCGGCCAACGACCCCCAGAGCGTCAACCCGCAGCAACTGGCAAGCCTGATGGCCCGGCTGGATCAAGCCCTGGGCGACGACGGTCGCCTGCTCTGACGCCTCCGTGCGGGCCAGCTGAGATCTCGTGAGACCTCAGCCCCTGGCGCGATGGTTTTTGTCTTGTGTGGGAGCGCCTCCCCCGGCGCGATGGGGCTTTTGATCAGACGCCGCATCGCCGCGAGGGCGCGGCTCC
>JAXITB010000235.1:0-4926 GCA_034680305.1 Polaromonas sp.
CCTTGCACGATCTGCATGCCGCTGAGCTGGGCGTCATTGACGATGCGATGAAAGATGGTGCCGTCGTAGAAATCCTGGGTAACGTAATTGAGCAGGTTGGTCGCCGAAAACGGTGCCAGGTCGGGGTCGAGTTCGAGGGTGAAGCTGCCCAGGGTGGTGTCGAATTTGACTCGGGGGTCGATCAGTGGCGTCGTGATGCCGCGTGCGCTGAGGCTGGGCGTGCGCGGGAACTCGGTGTCCATGGCCTGGCTGCTGTCGCTGGCCAGCGCATTGGGGTTGCCGCCGGCATCGGTGACTGCGCCGGCCTTGAGCGTGATCTGCAGGTTGCCACTGAACAGGTAGCCGGTGTCCACCGTCACGGTCCAGGTGGTGCCGCTGCCGGCCACGGTCGACACCGTGCCCACATTCAGGCTGATGTCATTTTTGTCCAGACCGGTCACCGGCTCGCTAAAGGTCAGCGTGTAAGTGATGCTGGGCGAGCTCAGTGATTCGAGGTTGATGATGCCGCTCTGGTTGTCACTGAACTGCACCGTCGGCGGTGCGCTGTCAACAGTCAGCAGACCGATCTGCGAGCCGCTGACGGTGAACTGGCTGGCGCTGAAGACGCCCGGCAGCGTCAGCTGTAGTTCGGCGCCGGGTGTGTCGTCGGTCCCCATCGACAGCAGCGTCGAGCCGTTGACCACTTGCACCTGGATTTGCCCGGCAAGGATCTGTTCACCGGCGCCTTCGGCCACGGTCTGCCACTCGATGCCCGGCACGTCGATCCGGTCATCGCTGCTCAGGTCGGTGATGGTGTCTTGCCCGTCGCCGCTGGGGTTGAAGATGAATCGGTCGCTGCCGTCGCCGCCGCTGAGTTCGTCGTCGCCGTCTTGACCAAACAGTTCGTCATCGCCTTCGCCCGCTTCGATGCGGTCAGCACCCGCTCCGCCTTTGAGGATCTCGCCAAACTGGGTGCCCACCACCATGTCGTCGGAGGCCAGGGCCTGGACGGTCACCGTGGGTGCAAAACCGAAGTGACGCCCGTCGGCCTGTTCACCCGCGCTGAGTGTGACGGTGTGCGAGATCGCCGGCCGCATTGACACAATGGCTTCGGCCAGTGCCAGCATGTCGATGCGCTTGAAGTTCAGGCCGGTGTTGACCACCTGGTCGCGCTCGTCGTCACCGTCCTTGATGGTGTCGCCGGTGCTTTTGAGCAGGCCGCGCAGCTCGTCAAAGCTCAGGCGCCGACCCAGTTCGCGCTGGGCCAGTTGCTGGGCCAGGGTGATCATGCCGGTAACCTGCGGGGCGGCCATGCTGGTGCCGGAATCGCTCACATAGCCGCCGCCGGCTTGGGCCGATGGGATGGACACGCCTGGTGCGAAGATGTCCGATTCGGTGTCGTCGCGCTGCGAGAAGAAGGCAATCGCATCGGTACTGCCGGTCTGCGAACTGCCCCATTGCCCGGCGCTGGCCCAAACCGCGCCCACGGCCAGGGCATACGGGTCGGCGGCCGGGTAGGCCACGCCCTGACGGCTGTTGGTGCCGTAGCCGTTGCCGGCGGCGGCCACCACCATCACGCCGCTGTTGGTCAGCGCCTGGATCTGGCTGGACAGGTAGCCGCTGGCGGCTGTGGTGTAGAAACTGCCGTCGCCCAGCGACAGGTTGACAGCGGCGATGTTGTAGCGGCTGGCATTGGCCACCACCCAGTTCATGGCCTCCTGAATGTCGTAGCCATCGCCGCTGCCTTGGTCGTCGAGGACTTTGAGCACGATCAGATCGGCCTGCGGGGCGATGCCACCATATTGGCTGTCGGCCGAGCCGATGATGCCGGCCACATGGGTGCCGTGGCCTTCACCGTCGAGCGCCAGCGCATCGTTGCTGCCCACAAAGTCGTACTGATAGACGATGCGGTCGGCCACGCCGTCGCCGTTGGCGTCGGCACCAAAAGCCGGGTGGTCGGGGTCGATGCCGGTGTCCAGAATCACCACCGCCTGGCCTTGTCCCTGCAGATCGGCAAAACGCACATCGGCCCGAAAGCCGGCGATGCCGGTGGCCAGCCCCAGACCCTGGTAGGTGGCCTGTGCCTCCTGCAGCGTCATCGGCGTGCTGGCCATGGGGCCAATGCTCAGCGCTTGGTCGGCCCCCTGATTGCTCAGCACCGTGCTGGCGCTGGTGCTCAGGCTGGGGTAGGTCGGCGCCCAGCCGCTGACCGGTGTGACCGCCACGGTATAGGTGCCAGCCGGCAAGTCAGCCAACCAATAGCGGCCGGCGCTGTCGCTGAGCACCTGGCTTTCAGTGGCTGACCAGATGCCATTGGCATCACTGTCGATCCAGACGCGCCAGCCGCTCAGCGGCTGCTCGTCGGCATCGATCTGTCCGTCTTTGTCGAGGTCGCTCCACAACTGGCCCCCGATGCGCCCGAGCGCGGGCGCGTCGTTGTCGGCAATGCTCAGGCTGATGGTTTTGTCGCTGAGCGCCGCGTAGCGGGCATCTTCGCTGCGGCTTTGCAGGGTCAGGGTCGCGCTGTGCTGCATTTCGGCCAGGCTGTCATCGACGGCGGTGACCACCACCTTCTGCGGCGTTTGCCAGTCGTCGGCCGTCAAGATCAGGCTGGCCGCGTCAGTCAGCAGCTGGTCGCCGCCGAGCAAATTGACGGTGACATCGGCACTTGGCGCGCTGGCCAGTGACACCCACAGCTCGATTCCGGCGCTGCCTTCGGCCAGAAACTGGCCGCTGCTGCGCACGATCAGGCCGGCCGGCATGTCGACTGCCAAACTCTGATCGGCAAAGGCGATGTGTTCGATGTGGCTGGCGGTAACGCGCTGGCCGGTCTGGCTGCTGCCCAGCTTGCCGACCAGGGTCACTTGGGGCAGCTCCAGCGTCGGCAGGGTGATGTCGAACTCGTCCATGCGGGCGAAGAGCACCAGGGTGTCCCGTCCGGCGCCACCGTCGACAGTGTCGCGCCCGCCCTGGCCGTCAAACACCTCGTCGGCGGCGCTGCCAGCGAGCAGGTCTGCGCCGCTGCTGCCAAAGACTTTGCGCAAGCTGCTTTGCGGCAGGCTCAGGGTTTGATCCTGGCTAAATGCCAGTGATTCCACATGAATGAGTTTGCTGGTCGAGCCCGCATACTCGTCGCTGGCCCCCAGGCTTTGCACCTGTGTGATGCCCTCGATGGTGAGCACGGCGAACTGATTGCGGGGGCCGAACAGCACCACCGTGTCTGCGCCCTCGTCGCCATCGATGAAGTCGCTGCCGCCCAGACCGTCGATCAGATCAGCCTGCGCGCTGCCCGTGATCCGGTCGGCCTTGAGTGTGCCCAGCAGCGGCTCGACGGCAAGCACCTGCAAACTCAGGTCGCCCTCCAGGGTGCGCACTTGCTCGACCGCCCAGAGCCGGGTCACGGAATGGGCGTGGTCGCCGGCCGCGTAATTGCCACGCACCGAGCTCAGCCCCATGATGCTGTGAATGGCCAAGCTCTCGCTGCTGGCCCGAAAGACCACGGTGTCGGTGCCGCCGGCGCCATTGATGAGGTCGTTACCGCCCAGCCCGTAGATGAGGTCGTCGCCGGCGGTGCCGATCAAGCGATCACCCAGGCGTGAGCCGACGATGGCCTGCTCCGGGATGGGGTCGTCGAACTTGGCGCTCAGGCTAAGCCGGTAGTCGCCGTCGTGGTGACGGTAGCCCCAGGAGGCGACCTTGACGTAATAGGTGCCGGCGCTGCCCACATCGACCGACCAGGCCAGGTCGGCGCCGGTTTCCCGCCTTTGCAGCACGGCGCCGCTCGCATCGAGCACGTCGAGGCGAAAGAATTTGGCCCATTGGCTGTCGGAGGGGCTGTCAAAAGTCAGCTGCAGACTGCCGCTGCCGTTGAGGGTGACTTGGAAAAAGTCGGTGTCCTTGTGACTGGACAGTTGCCCAGCGATGGGTGCGTCAAGCGCCAATGGGTCGGCGCTGGCCAGGCTGTCATTGCTTTCGCTCTCGCGTTGTTCGGTTTGCGCGTTCGCGGTCAGGGTCAGCCGATAGGCGCCACTGACATAGCCGTCGCGAGCCGATTCGATCAGCACACCATAGTCACCGGCGGCCGGCGTGCTGACGGTAAAGCTCAGGTCTCGCCCGGTCTGGCGGGCGGCCAGGACCTGGCCGCTGGGGTCAATCAGACTGACCTTGAAATAGTCGATCAAAGAAAAATCGGTGGGCGCATCAAAGTTCAGGCTCAGTGTGGCGGCGCCCGTGGTGCTCATGACATAGCGGTCTTTGTCGCGCGTGCCAGAAATCTGCCCGCTGATGGCTTGCCCTGAAAAAATCGGGTTGGGCTGTAGGTCGTTGGGTTCGACCTCATAGCCCAGGTTCGACGACTCCAGGCGGGCGGTGAGGGTGTAAGGGTCCGAGCTCAGTGCCCAGCGGCCCGCGCTCACCACCACGCTGTAGCTTCCGTCGCTGGTCAGCCCCAGGCGGAACACTTCGTCACTGCCGGTCTCATAGCGGGCCACCGTGCGTCCGTCCGGGTCCAGCACCGTGATGTCGAAGTTCTCCAGAAAACTGTCGGACGGCGCATCAAAGTCCAGCGTCAGCACCTTGCCGGCAGCGCCGGCCAAGCTGAAAAAGTCCTTGTCCTTGCGCAAGGACAACTGGCCGCGCATGGGCGTGCCCAGGATCAAGGCATCGGCCGTGGCCCGGTTGTCGTTGGGCTCGGTCTCAAAGCCCGAGGTACTGCCCGCCGTCAGGCTGGCATTGAGGCTGTAGTCGCCCGCGTGGTGCCAGCCCGCAGAGGCCACTGACAAAAAGTAGTTGCCTGCTTCAGGCAGGCCCATGGTGTAAGTTTGGTCCTTGCCGGTGGCAAAGGACGACAGCAGGGCGCCAGTGCTGTCATGCAGGTTCAATTCAAAGTACTCGAGCAGGGAGTCGGTGGGGACGTCCAGGCCCACGCTCAGGGTGCCCCCTGAATCC
>JAXITB010000236.1:0-4925 GCA_034680305.1 Polaromonas sp.
CGGCTCGCGTATCTTTCCTTTGTGGGAGCACCGCCCTCGGTGCGATGCGGCGCCTGATCAGACACTGCCCTTGACCAGATGCCCCATCGCCGTGAAGGTGCTTGCCCCACTCCCAAACTTGGCGGCTCGCGCATCTTTCCTTTGTGGGAGCACCGCCCTCGGTGCGATGCGGCGCCTGATCAGACCATGCCCTTGACCAGAGGCCCCATCGCCGCGAAGGTGCGGCGCCCGCCGAGTCAGGCAAGGACCTCCTGTGCGTACACTGCGCCCCATGCTCATCCCCGAACTGCTCAGCCCCGAAGAAACCGCCGCTGCCCTGCCCTACAAGGCGCTGGCTCAGGAAATCGAAGCGGTGCTGCGCGATGACAGCGTGCAAGCTCCGCCGCGTCTGGTCATGCCCTTGGCCGGCGGAGGCAGTCTGGCTGTCATGCCGGCGGCCGACAGTCGCCTGGCGATGACCAAAGTCATCACTTTCGTTGCCGCTAACGCGGACCAAGGTCTACCTGCCATCCAGGGCGATGTGCTGGTCTTCGATGCCGCATCCGGCCGGCGCCTCGCTGTGCTCGACGGACCGACCGTCACAGCCAGGCGCACCGCGGCCGTGACCCTGCTGGCCGCACAGAAGCTGGCCAGGCGCCCCGAGGGACCGCTGCTGATCGTCGGTGCGGGGGTGCAGGGACGGGCACATCTGGAGGCGCTGAGCGAGGGACTACCGATCACTGAAGTCGTGATCGCCTCGCGCAGCCACGCGAGCGCCCAGGCGCTGGTGGCGCTGGCCAGACAGCGCGGTCTCCAAGCTCGCCTGAGCGAGGACGCCAACGCCGAGCTGGCCCACTGCCCGCTGGTGATCAGTTGCACGCCGGCGCAGCAGGTGGTGGTGCATGCCATGCCCCGCGCCGGTGCCTTTGTCGCGGCCATCGGCGCCTTCACGCCGCGCATGGTCGAGTGGGCGCCAGAGGTCTGCCGGCGATTGCACAGCGAGGGCAGGCTTCTCGTCGATGCGCGCGACGCCGACCATGAAGCTGGCGATCTGCTGCAAGCCGGCATCGATGTGAGCGCGACCCCCACACTGGGCGATCTGCTTCGAAGCGGCCTGCCCGAAACAGCCACAGGGCCAGTGTTTTTCAAAAGCTGCGGCTGGGCCGGCTGGGACCTGGCCGCCGCCCGCCTGCTGGCACGCGGCCTGCGCGGGCGCTGAGCCCGTCGGCGCCCGGCTCAGACCTCGCGGGCCGTGATGGTGTACCGGAAGGCATCGGGCGCGTAGGAGTCGGCCCGACCCTCGGCCGTCTCGGCCACAGGGTACATCAGGAAGTTAAGCAGGCCCTCTTTGGCTCCGGGCAAACGCAGGTCATGCGCGGTGTTCCAGCCCAACCAGTTGCCTTCCCAACCACCGAACAGATGGCGGTAGACCGGGGCTACCACCGGATGGGCAGTCGACTTGATCCAGTCGGCAGTTTCCAGCCGCATCACTTTGGCCACATCGGCCGGGTCCATGGCGGTCCAGCCGTGGGCCTTGAGGTAAACCTCGGCGCGGCAGTGCTGCGCGCCCTTGAGGCTGGCTGGGTTGCCTGACAACTCCTTGTAGCCAAAAGCCGAAGGCGCCAGCCGAATGCCATAGACATCGCGCGCCGGCAAGCCCGCCGCCCGACACAGGCCGACGAACAGGGCATTGATGTCGGCACACTTGCCGCCGAGGTTGCCCGTCTCCAGCATGGTCTTGATGTCGCCCTCGCCGCAGCCGCGCACCTTAGGCTCGCGCCAGGCATGGGCCACCACCCAGTCGTAAATGGCACGGGCTTGCTCAACGTCGGTTTTGGCACTGCGCGTAGCCTCCAGGGCCGTCTTGCGCACGATGCCATCTAACGGGAGCAAGGCCGTGGCCCGGGTGTAGTGGCGCAGCGTGTCCGCGTCCTCCTGCTCAATGCTTCGCCCAGCGGCCAAATCGGCCCGGTTGCGGGTCTGCACCTGGCTGGTCAATTCCAGCACCGGCGTCACGCCAGCAGCAAACTCGCCGTAGAGCATGCGGGCGCCCGCGCGGCGGTCACTGGCCATGCGCACTTGGCCATTGCTCGAGAAATTGCTCACCAGCGAGCGCTGCCAATGGCTGTCGATACTGGGTACAGGCAACCAGATGCGCGACGGGCCTCGCGCATCGGCCAACTCAACCCGGGTGGTGATTTCGAAGGTGCGCCAGGGCCCCGGCTCTGGCTCGAACTGGCGCTGGGCGGCCGCTGCAGCCGGCGGTGAGGTCTGGGCGTGCAGCCAAGCGGGCGCCGCGATCAGGGCGCCCACAGCGGCGCCCCCTTTGAGCAGGGAACGACGAACGGTGGTCATCAAGAGAACTCCGCAATGGGTTGGAGACCGGTCGGCGCATGCGGGGCGAGAGATCGCTCGGACCCATCACCCATGCCCCGAAGGCAGGTCACCCGACGCAAAGGCCCCGGGCGGGAGCGATTATGCAGCCAGCCGATGTGTCAGCACTCAGGGGCGCGATGGGGCCATGGCAGCCAACCAACGACCCGATTCGGCGCCAGTCCAGTCCAGATCGCCAATCACGCGCCAGCGAGCTCGGCCGTCGGCGCCTATGAGCACCGTGGTCGGGTAGACCGTCACGCCCCAGCGCCTGGCCAGATCGCCCTGCGGGTCGCTGACCACCGGCAGGCTCAGACCGGCGGCTTGCACATAGCGGGTGACCCGGGCCAGGGGTTCACGCACATTGATCGCGATGACCACCGGTTGCCCCGCCGAGACCTCATGCAGGGTTTGCAGCGATGGCAATTCTTCTTTGCAGGGTTGGCACCAACTGGCCCAAAAATTGATCACCACGGCCCGGCCCTTGAGCGCATCGGTGCGCCAACGCTGCCCTTGCAGATCAATCAAATCGAGTGCAGGCGTGGCCTGACCCGCGGGCCAGGGCTGGCGCTGGAACTGGGCCCAGGCCGCACCGCTGAGCAGCACGCCGGCAACGGCCAGCAGCGCTAGCCGATCGGTCAGCCACCAGGGCCCAGATCGCCCCATCTGGGTCCGTCCGCTCAGACCCGCTCGGCCACCCAGGCCTGCACGCTGGCCAGAGCCTGGGGCAGCGCCTTGGCATCGGTGCCACCCGCCATGGCCATGTCGGGCTTGCCGCCGCCTTTGCCGCCAACCTGCTGCGCCACAAAGTTGACCAGCTCGCCGGCTTTGAGTCGGCCGATGCTGTCGGCCGTCACGCCAGCAGCAATCTGGACCTTGTCGCCATCGACCGCTGCCAGCACGATGGCCGCCGTCTTGAGCTTGTCCTTGAGCTTGTCCATGGTCTCGCGCAAGGTCTTGGCGTCGGCCCCTTCAAGCCGGGCCGCCAGCACCTTCAGGCCCTTGACGTCAACCGCCTGTGCCATGAGTTCATCGCCTTGGCTGGAAGCCAGCTTGCCCTTGAGCGCAGCCACTTCTTTTTCGAGGGCACGCAGCTGGTCGAGCACCTGGGCGATGCGCGTGTTCAATTCGGCCGCCGGCGCCTTCAGGCTACCTGCCGCCTGGGCCACGGTGTCTTCGAGCGACTGCAGATAAGCCAGCGCATTGGCGCCGGTGACCGCCTCGATGCGGCGCACCCCAGCGGCCACGCCGCTTTCGCCGACGATCTTGAACAGGCCGATGTCGCCGGTGGCCTGGACATGGGTGCCGCCGCACAACTCGCGGCTCGAGCCGATGTCGAGCACCCGAACCGTCTCGCCGTACTTTTCGCCAAAGAGCATCATGGCGCCGGTTTTCTGGGCGCTTTCAATGTCCATCACGCGGGCCTGCGCGGCCGCATTGGCCAGGATCTCGGCATTGACCCGAGCCTCGATGTCGCGGATCTGCGCATCGCTCACCGGAGCGTTGTGGGCAAAGTCAAAGCGGGTGCGCTCGGCGTTGACCAGCGAGCCCTTTTGCTGGACATGGCTGCCCAGCACTTCGCGCAGGGCTTTGTGCATCAGGTGGGTGGCGCTGTGGTTGCGCACGGTGGCCGCGCGCAGGGCGGTGTCGACATGGGCCTGCACCGCATCGCCCACCTTCAGGCTGCCGCCAAGCATCTGCCCGTGATGGCCGAACACATCGGCCTTGATCTTCTGGGTGTCCTGCACCGCAAAGCGGGCCGCACCGGCTTCGATCAGGCCCTCATCGCCCACCTGCCCGCCCGATTCGGCGTAAAACGGCGTGGCATCGAGCACCACGACACCTTGCTGACCGGCTTGGAGCTCCTGGGCCGGCGTGCCGTCGACGTAGAGCGCCAGGACCGTGGCGTTGCTGCTGAGCTGTTCATAACCGACAAAGTCATTGCAATCGCCGCTGAAGTCGAGCGCCTTGTCCATCTTGAACTTGCCAGCGGCCCCGGCCTGTGACTTCTGCTTGTCCATGGCAGCGGCAAAGCCGGCTTCGTCGACCTTGACGCCGCGCTCGCGACAAACGTCATTGGTCAAATCGAGCGGGAAGCCGTAGGTGTCGTGCAGCTTGAAGGCGACCTCACCGGGCAAGAGCTTGACCTCACCGGCCAGGGCGCTGTCGAGAATCTGCATACCGGTTTCGAGCGTCTCGAAAAACCGCTCTTCCTCGGCCTTGAGTACCTCGCCGACCCGCTGGGCCTGATCGGCCAGATTCGGGTAGGCCGCGCCCATCAGCTGGGCCAGATCGGGCACCAGCTTGTGGAAGAACGGGGTTTTCTTGCCCAGCTTGTAGCCATGGCGAATGGCCCGACGAATGATGCGCCGCTGCACGTAGCCCCGGCCCTCGTTACTCGGGATCACACCGTCGGACACCAAAAAGGCGGTGGCACGCAGGTGGTCGGCAATCACGCGCAGGCTGGGGCTCTTGAGATCGGTGCAGCCGGTCTCGCGGGCGGCAGCCTTGATCAGCGCGTCGAAGATGTCAATCTCGTAGTTGCTGTGCACATGTTGCAAGATGGCCGCCAG
>JAXITB010000237.1:0-4894 GCA_034680305.1 Polaromonas sp.
GGCTCAACGATGCTGCGGGTATCCACAAAAACATCTTTAATGGCTGCGCACACCGCGTCAGTGTCGACAGTGATGAATTCATCGACCAACTCGCGACTGATGCGCCAGGTCTCCTCGCCCACCAGCTTGACCGCGGTGCCGTCCGAAAACAAACCCACCTCCGGCAAAGCCACGCGACGGCCGGCGGCCACCGACTGCATCATGGCGTCGGAGTCGTTCATCTGCACGCCGATCACGCGCACCTCGGGCCGCACCGCCGTGATGTAGTTGGCCACCCCGGAAATCAGGCCCCCGCCGCCGATGGCCACAAACACCGCGTCAAGCCGGTCGCCCGTGCTCTGGATCTGCCGCAGGATCTCCATCGCGATCGTGCCCTGACCGGCGATCACGTCCGGGTCGTCGAAAGGATGCACAAAGGTCAGGCCCTTTTTGCGCTCGAGCAAGGCCGCGTGCTCGTAGGCGTCGGAGTAGCTGTCGCCGTGAAGCACCACCTCGCCGCCGAGTGCGCGCACCGCGTCAATTTTGAGTTGCGGCGTGGTCACCGGCATGACGATCACCGCACGCGTGCCCAGTTTGCGGGCGCTCAGCGCCACGCCCTGCGCATGATTGCCGGCCGATGCGCAGATCACGCCCTTCTTGAGTTGCGTCGGGCTCAAATGCGCCATCTTGTTGTAGGCGCCGCGCAGCTTGAAGCTGAAAACCGGCTGCTGGTCTTCGCGCTTGAGCAGCACCGTGTGGCCCAGCCGAGCACTGAGGGTGCGGGCGACTTCCAGTGGCGATTCCACCGCCACGTCGTAAACCCGCGCCGTCAGAATCTTCTTGAGGTAGTCCTCGGGTTGCAGGGCGTGGGTGGCTTGGGAAGAAGGAGCAGGCGTCTTGGGCATGGCGATCTCGGGTTAACCCGAAATCATAAGGCCCTCGATTGCGCCACCCTTGAGCGCGTGTGCAAAGCGCGCAAAAAACAGGCCCGGGCCTTACGGCGCGGGCCTGTGTGAACCACCCTTACGGAGGAGTGGAGGAGACAAGCGGTGCAACAATCCGACGTGTGACAAGGTCACGAACATGTCTTGAAGCTTGTCCTGATTCTACGGATGACTTGTTGCGACGCAACATCTTGCGAGACACCAACGTGACTTTTCGGGCCGTCAGGAGCCCTTCATCAACAACTTGAAAGACATCGATTCATGGAATGCATAGTCAGCTGGGGCGGCAACCCCGCCATCGCCGGGCAAGGTTCGGCCATGTCCTTTGTGGCCCAGACCGGCAGTGGGCACACCCTGGTGATGGACGGTGCGCCCGATGCGGCCAAACCCGAAAACGGGGGTGCCAACCTCGCCCCTCGGCCCCTGGAAACTGTGCTCGCTGGCACCGGCGGTTGCACCGCTTATGACGTGGTGCTGATTCTCAAACGCGGTCGCCACGATGTGCACGGCTGCAGCGTGCAGCTCAAGGCCGACCGCGCCGAAACAGACCCCAAGGTCTTCACCCAGATCCACATGCACTTTGTGGTCACCGGCCGCGGCGTGCCCGCCAGCGCCGTCGAACGCGCGGTTGCCATGAGCCACGACAAATACTGCTCGGCCAGCATCATGCTGGCCAAGACGGCCAATATCACCACCAGTTTTGAGGTTCGGGAACTGGCTTGAAGGGCGGCGCAAGCCGCTGACGCGGCGCGGTCAGTCGCGCGCGACACCCAGGCGCGCAAGCTGCGCGTCAACCTGGTCGATGACGCTGAAAAACAGCTCACAGGCAGATCGGGCGGACAAGAGACTGTCGAGAAACACCTGGGGGTCGTGCATGTATTCGTGCACCAAAGCGTTTCTGAGGGGACGGGCGGCGATGAAAGCCTGCGCATCAGGCAACACCTGAGCCCGCTCAGCAAATGCCAAAGTGTCTAGCAAGGTTCTGCTGGGCTCTCCGACCAGGGCGGCGTAGCGAGGCAGCAGCTTTTCGCCCAAATGGTCCTGCAGCCGGGCAAACCGGCTCGCGAAAGCTTCCACCTTCTCGGCCACGGCCGGCTGCTGGCCCAGGGCTCGCACCCAAGCCAGGTCGAGCGGCATCGCAAACAGCGTGGTCTGGCTGTAGCGCAAATGCTCGGCCTCCTTACGCGCCAAAGCCAGGCTGTGCACCACCTGAGGCACGTGTTCGGGCAGGTAGCGCAAGCTCACAGCACCACACCCGATTGGCGGGCAACGCGCAGCACCGGTGCATCAGGCGTGGCGGGGTCACTGAGCAATACATCGATCTTGCGGTCGCCGAGCTCGCGGATCAATGACGCGTAAATCTGCCCCAGCGCAGTGGCCCGGTTGCCGACGAGATGCGGCGTTTCGAACAGCAGATCAATATCGCCACCGCGCTGCATGTCGTCAGCGCGCGAACCAAACAAAATCACACGCGCATCGTCACCGAGCACCCGCTGGGCGACCGATTTGATGGCTTGAACCTGATCTTGGGCGATGCGCATGGGTCAATTGTCCGAGAAAACCCTGGCGGCGCAAGCTCAAGACGCCTCTTGAGCCGAGCCGCAGGAGGCCAAACTCCGATCAATGCGCAACAAAAAACGCCCCTGAGCCTGGTCAAAAACCTGCACCACGGGCTGCGCATCCCCTACGAAAGCCTGCTGGCCGACGTGAGGTAGCGCAGCCGAGACACCAGGCCCGCCGCTACACCCGGTGCGCAGTTGTCGTCATCACCTTGGCCGAGGCCTTCATCAAGGCCTGAACCGGCCAGGGCAGCGGCAAAGCGCCGGCTTTGCTGGCATCAGCGGCGTGGCGGGCTTCGTCATCCATCATCTTGGTGACGATGGCCCGGGAGGCTTGATCGGCCGCGGGCAGGCGGTCCAGGTGACTGGCCAAGTGGGCCTCCACTTGCCGCTCGGTCTCTTGCAGAAAGCCCAAGCTCACCGCATCGCCCAGGCGGCCGGCCACCAAGCCCAGGCCAAAAGCGCCGGCATACCACAGGGGGTTGAGCAAGGAAGGCCGCGCGCCGAGCTCGTCGAGCCTCTGGCGTGTCCAGGCCAGATGGTCCTCTTCCTCGCGCCTAGCCTGCTCGAAATGCCGCCGCAAGCCCGCATCACGGGTGCTCAGGGCCTGGGCGGCATACAGGGCTTGGGCGCAGACCTCGCCCACATGGTTGACCCGCATCAAAGCCCCGGCCTCGGCCTTGTCGGCTGCACTCAAACCTGTGGCCGGCACAGCATCGGCCGGATTGGTCCGACGCGCATGCGGCGCCGTGAACAGGGTTCGCAAGGCGCCATCGGCGGCGCTCAACAATGAGTCGGTCAGGGTCATGGGGCGAGAAGGGCAGGCTGGGAAGGTGGATGCAATCTCCGGGCCGCTGTGGGCCAGGCGCTGGGCGGCTTTGGCGCCCGAGTCGCTTCGATCGAGTGTAAGACCGCCCGAATTGCCCGGTCGACGCAGGGCCAAAAGGGCCAGCCAATCAACAGGATAGGCCCCTTGCGGCCAGGCCGATCGCCACGGCGGCCCGGTTTTGTTGCACCTCCGCAACGAAACCCCTGCTTTTTAGGCCTATTCCTTTGCCATGCCAGTCAGCCTCTGTTGCAATTGGCTCAGCTTCCTAATCGGAGCTCGGCCCGGGATCTTTAGTTCCGGCGCCTGATGTTCAACTTTGGAGAACTCTCAAATGAAAAAATCCCTGATTGCTTTGGCTGCTCTGGCAGCTACGGGCCTGGTGTCTGCTCAGTCCAGCGTGACGATGTTCGGTTTGGTCGACGTGGCCTACGGCGCGCACAAGACCTCCAGCCGTGACGGCACCGCCTTCACCAAGACCGGCGGCGTGATGGACGGCAGCCAGGCTGGCAGCCGCATCGGCTTCCGTGGTACCGAAGACCTCGGCGGTGGCTTGAAGGCCAACTTCCACCTGGAGCAGGGCATCGCCCCCACCCAGCCTGAAGGCTATGACATCCGTACCGGCTCTGGCGCACACCAGATCGTTGGCAACGGCACCCACACCACCGGCAACAACCGCCAGACCTTCCTGGGCCTGGGCGGCGGCTTCGGCGAAGTGCGCGTTGGCTACCAGTACACCAACAGCTATGACCTGGTGACCTTCAACGGCCTGAACCCCTCTGAGTTCCAGGGCGGCAACTACCAGAACGCCAGCCACGCCAACGGCACCCGCGCCAACGTCATCACCTACATCGCCCCCACCATCTCTGGCCTGACCCTCAAGGTTCAAGTCGGCGGCGGCACTGGCCGTGGCACGGTCGAGGCCAACACAGTGGCCGGCGGCAACGGCTTTACCAAGAACAACAACAAGTACATGAGCTTGTTGGCTGTGTACAAAGCCGGTCCTCTGACTGTGGGCGCCACCTACGCCAAGGCTGACCTGACGCAGGAAAATGCAGCCGGTGCTCAAACCACCAACGCATTCGGCGTGGTTGGTACGGCCGTTGCTCCCGGCGCCGCCAACAGCCGCATCAACCGTTCGCCCAAGGCCCTGCACATCGTCGGTGGCTATGACTTCGGCATGGCCCGCGTCGCCGCGACCATCACCGACGCCAGCAACGACGGTTCCTTCACTTCGGCCACCGCCTCCAAGACCAAGGCTCAGCAGTTTGCTCTGTGGGTTCCCTTTGGCGCCGCTGAAGCCTTCATCTCGACTGGCAAGAGCAAGGTCACCCCGACCAACGCCGCTGCCACCACCGACCAGAAAGGCACCGCCTTCGGCGTTCGCTACAACCTGAGCAAGCGCACCGTGGCTTATGCCTTCTCCGGCACGGACAAGAACAGCGCCCTGACCGGCTCGACCGCTGGCTACAAGGACAGCAAGACTGCCGTGGGCGTTGCTCACTCCTTCTGATCTGACGCTGGCCTAGCGCCAGTTGACGAACAGTCGATACAACCCCGCCTGGGCAACCCGGCGGGGTTTTTTA
>JAXITB010000238.1:0-4882 GCA_034680305.1 Polaromonas sp.
CAAAGGCGATCAAGGGGTGCTTGACCCCAACGCCGTGATCGACGCTGGTTACTTCTGAATCCCACCTGTCTTACCCATCAAGGAGCGATTGCATGCCCCAAACCCTACAGATCAAACGCTCGACCACCACCGCCACGCCACCTACCCTGGCCGTGGGCGAATTGGCCTGGTCCGAGGTTTCAGACAACCTGTTCATCGGCGAAAGCGGAAATATCGTCACGCCCATCGCAGGGCCGGGTACTTTTGCTCGCAAGGCAGACAGCCTGGCCATTACCGGGGACGTGTCTGGCACCGGAACCGTGTCTGCTGGAGTGGCGGTGGCTTTGCCAGCGACTGGTGTCACGGCTGGCAGCTACGGCAGTGCCACCCAGGTTGGCCAGTTCACGGTGGATGCCAAGGGTCGGCTCACGGCGGCAGCCAATGTGACGATCACGCCCGCATGGACGTCGATCACTGGCAAGCCTACCACGTTGTCGGGCTACGGCATCACCGATGCTTTGGCTTTGACCTCGGCTGCCCCCAGTGCCTTAGCGGCAAGCGCATCGGTTGGCACGGCCACCACGGCGGCACGCGCCGATCACGTGCATGCGCTGCCCACGCCCGCTGCCATTGGGGCGGTGGCCACCACTGCGGTAGGTGCAGCCAATGGCGTGGCTGGCCTTGGCGCCGATGGCAAGGTCCCCACGTCCCAATTGCCGGATGTGGCCATCGGTGGCTTGAACTACCAGGGCACATGGAACGCCAGCACCAACACCCCCACCATTCCAACGGCGTCCAGCAGCAACAAGGGCTTCTATTACAAGGTGGCCACGGCCGGTGCCACCAACGTCAGCGGCACCACGGACTGGCAGATTGGCGACTGGATCGTCAGCAACGGATCCGCCTGGGACAAGATCGACAACACCGACTCGGTCTCCAGCGTCAACGGTGCCACGGGTGCCGTGACCATCAGCACCATCACGGGCAATGCGGGTACCGCCACCAAGCTCTTGACGGCCCGAACCATCGCCATGACGGGGGATGTGAGTTGGACGTCCGCCGCCTTTGATGGCTCGGCCAACGTCACGGGTTCTGCCACCTTGGCCAGCACCGGTGTGGCTGCCGCCAGTTACGGCTCTGGCGCACTGATTCCCACCTTCACCGTCGATGCCAAAGGCCGGCTCACAGCAGCGGGCACCACCACCAACACCCCTGCCTGGTCCAGCGTGACGGGCAAGCCCACGACGCTGGCGGGTTACGGCATCACGGACGCCTTGTCCACGAGCGCTGCCATCGACGGCGGCACGTTCTGAAATTTCTTCAACCCCTCTGCTTAGAGAAAAGGAGGCCTGTTTATGGCTCAAGTGATCAAAGTCAAGCAGTCGTCGGTGGCGGGCAAGGTGCCCACCACGGCGCAACTCCAACTGGGCGAGTTGGCGCTCAACACGACCGACGGCAAGCTCTACTTCAAGAAGAACGTCAGCGGGACCGAGTCCATCGTGACCGTTTCTGCCTCGACCGCCTCTCAAGGTGAAAACACCTTGATGTGGACGCAGTGACAAGGAGACGCACATGCCAGCCTTGCCACCGATTTCCAATTTCACGGGCTCCACAGTCACCGAGGGGCAGTTCAAAACAGCGCTGAACGATTTGCGCGCATACCTGGCAGGACTGCTGGGCACAGACGGAAACGCAGCCACCGCGCTGGCCACCTTGGGCTCTCTGGGGTCTGGCTACGTCAGCAAAACAGCGTCTTACACCGTGGTTTCAAGTGACCGTGGCCGGATGATCGACTGCAGCGGGACTTTCACGCTGAACTTGACCGCTGCCGCCACGCTGGGTGCGGGTTTCACCATCGCTGTGCGGAATTCAGGCACCGGTGTGGTGACTTTGGATCCCAGTGGAGCCGAGTTGATCGATGGTGTTGCCACCGTGACACTAGCCCCTGGCGAAGCCTACGACCTGTATTGCACCGGAACTGCCTGGAGATCATCCGGGCGAGTGCTCACCACATCCTTTGCCACAGACGAATACGTCAAGCAGAGTTTCAGCCTGTTCCAGACGTTCAGCTCGCTGGCATCCGGTGCCAGCCGCTCCATTGGCTCGCCGAGCTACATGATCTGGGCAAGTTATTCCAGTACGCAGTGGTCTCGTGGCACTTATTACACAAACATGTTCTACATGGCTGCGCAGGGCAAGAGCTCTGTGCAAGTCAACGTGGGCAACTGTCGGCACACGATTTGGAATTACAGCACCACCAAGTCGATGCAGATCAATTTGACGGCAGTGATCAACTTCGCGGCTGACGACACCTACGGGTTTCAGATCCGCCAGAACGGCTCCATCGTTGGCACTTACGGCACGTATTCGGCTCGGGGTGTGCAGACCTACAACTTTGGCACGTTCACGGTGCCGCCCAACAGCACGGTCACCTTTGACCTGTATGGCTCGATTTTGAGTGGGTCGAGCGGCGACTCGATCTATGTGAACTCGTTCACGGCCACTTACATCCAGTTCGTTTGAGGAGGGGTGATGCAACGACTTTATTTCAATTTCCAAAAAGGGGATGTCCGGCTCGTGCCCCTGGCGGACTGTCCGGCGATCGAGAACGAAACCAGCTTTCCGAATGCGGACATTTCAGATGACGTGACCATGGAGATGATCAGCTTCAAAGCCATTGACGGTCGTCTTGATCCTGTCATCACGTACCCATCCATACCTATCACATCAGAGCCACAACCAGGAGGTGTCAATGGCCAGCCCTAAATCCCAACTGAGTCTGATCAGCAACCTCTGGATCAAGCTGATGACTTTTGAAAACGCAGGTGACGTCAACGAGGGCCACAAGCACGCGTTTGATCACCCCACCTTGCTGGTCAAGGGGCGGCTTTTGGTGGATGTGGATGGTGCCGTGTCGGAATTCACCGCGCCTCACATCATCTTTATTGCCCGCAACAAGGTCCACACCCTCACCGCGCTGGAGGAGGGCACTGTTGCCGCGTGTATTCACGCCTTGCGTGATGGCGAGCGGGTGGAGGACGTCGTCGATCCCACCATGATTCCGGCGGGTATCAATCCCAACCACCTGCCCGACTTCATCAAGCCACTGGCCAAGGCCGATCACTTCGCTTAAAGCACAGACTCGTTATTCACGCCCGCCTGGAGAGATCCAGTGCGGGCATTTTGCATTTTGGAGACCCAACCATGGAGAACGTAGACGAAAACGGCGTGGTGCAGCCCATCACCCTGCGCCCCGATGACCTGGACGACCTGCTCACCCGCGCTGCTGAGCGAGGTGCCGAGCGGTGCCTCGCTCATCTCGGCCTGGAAAACGGCCACGCTGCCCGAGACATCCGCGAACTACGCGATCTGCTGGAAGCCTGGCGCGACGCCCGCCGCACGGCGTGGCAAACCACTGTCAAAGTCATCACCACCGGAATTCTGGCCGCGCTGCTGGTGGGGGCCGCCATCAAGTTGAAGCTGATGGGAGGCGTGCAATGATCGAGACACTGCTCGGTGGCCTCCTTGGCGGTGCCTTTCGCCTTGCGCCAGAAATCCTCAAGTGGCTCGACCGCAAGGGCGAGCGAGGCCACGAGCTGGCGATGCAGGACAAAGCGCTGGAGTTCGAGAAACTGCGTGGCGCGCAGCGGATGGCAGAGATCGGTGCTGCCTCCGACGCGGCCTGGAATGTGGGCGCTGTCGAGGCCTTGCGCGATGCAGTAGCAGCACAGGGCCAAAAATCGGGTGTCGGTTGGGCTGATGCCCTGTCGGTCAGCGTTCGGCCGGTGATCACCTACTGGTTCATGGCGCTGTATTGCGCTGCCAAGACGGCAGCGTTTGCGGCAGCCGTGATCGCTGGCGCTGGCTGGGGGACTGCCATCCTGCATGCCTGGACGGAGGCCGACCAAGCGCTCTGGGCTGGGGTGTTGAACTTCTGGTTCCTGGGGCGTGTGTTCGACCGGGTGCGGCCGTGATCGCGGTGCCGAAAACGGCCATCGAACTGGCCAAGCGCTTCGAGGGGTTCGAGCGCAGGGTGAAGCGCGGCACGGAGATCACGGCCATTCCCTACGTCTGCCCGGCAGGCTACTGGACGATTGGCTACGGCCATCTCTGCTATCCGAAGCATCCGCCCATTACCATGGAAGAGGGTGATACCTATCTGGCGCGCGATCTGATCGTCGCTTTAGAGGCTACCTTGCGGTATTGCCCAGTGCTGGCCACCGAGCCCGAGGGGCGACTTGCCGCGATCGTTGACTTCACGTTCAACCTCGGCGCAGGGCGGCTGCAAACGTCGACGCTGCGACGGCGTGTCAATCAGCGAGACTGGCTTGCTGCAGGACAAGAATTACGGCGCTGGGTGTACGGCGGCGGACGTGTGCTCCCAGGACTTGTAACCCGACGCGATGCTGAGGCACGGCTACTTGGCTGATGCCGTTCGTTCAATGCTTTCCCTTGAGACTGTGTGCCCCATGAACATGACCCTTGCTGGTGGTTAACTCCTGATCGTGATTCGATGCGGTGGACAACTCACTCAAGATGCCGCATTGACTGGCTTGTTGAGATTCACGGCAGTTCTCCCGCAAGGTCTTGAGCTGTCGCTCTAGCGCTTTCAGCTCTTTGCTGCGGGCGGCCACATGGCCGATGTGCTCGTCGAGCAAGTCATTGACATCTGCGCAGTTCTCTAGAGGCGAGTCCTTGAAGCGCAGCAATACTCGGATTTCGTCCAGCGTCATGTCCAACCCACGACAGTTCCGTATGAAGGACAGTCGATCAACATGCTCATCGCCGTACACGCGGTAGTTGCCTTCTGTGCGAACCGTTTCAGGCAGCAATCCTTCGCGTTCGTAATATCGGATCGTTTCTACCTGACAGTGGATGGCTTTGGCCAGTTCACCGATTTTCA
>JAXITB010000239.1:0-4864 GCA_034680305.1 Polaromonas sp.
GTGTCGGTTTCATGGCAATCACATGACAGTCATGGTTCGGCGGGCTGATATGCTGAGCTTTGACACTCCGTTTTGTCGCGCGCAGCATGATCAAACCGACATCCCGAAACGCCCTGACGCTGGGCTTGGCCCAGCTGCTGGCCTGGGGATCGACCTACTACCTGCCGGCCATGCTGGCCCTGCCCATGGGCCGTGACCTGGGCCTGAGCAACAGCGTGGTCTTTTCCGCCTTCTCCTGGGCCCTGATCGTCTCTGACCTGCTCGGTCCGGCCGCTGGCTCGGCCATCGACCGATATGGGGGCCGTCGCATCCTGATGCTCAGCAGCGTGCTGTTTGCCGCAGGGCTGGGCCTGATGTCGCAGGCCCAGGGCGCCGTATCTCTGTTCCTGGCCTGGACGCTCATGGGCATCGGCATGGCTGGCGGCCTTTATGAGGGCGCGTTTGCGACCACCGTGCAACTCTACGGCCGCCACGCCCGAGGCCCGATCACCGGCATCACGCTGCTGGGCGGGCTGGCCAGCACGGTCGGCTGGCCACTGTCGGCCTGGCTGGACCTGAACTACGGCTGGCGCCAGGCCTGCTTGTGCTGGGCCGCCATCCACCTGCTGATCAACCTGCCGCTTTACAGGGGCCTGGCTCGGCCCGAGGGGGCGGCTGAGCCGACAGAATCAGGGCCCGAGCAACTGCCGCCCGAGGGCGGCACGCTGGCGCCAACGCAGCAGGCACGCGCCGCCGTGCTGCTGTCGCTCATCTTTGCGCTGACCTGGTTCATCAGCACCGCGATGGCCGCGCATCTGCCGCGCCTGCTGCAAGCCCAAGGCATCGGCCTGGGCACCGCCCTGCTGCTGGGCAGCCTGATCGGGCCGGCCCAGGTGGCCGGGCGGCTGCTGGAGTACACCGTATTGCGCCATGTGCACCCGTTGGGCGCGCTGCTGTTCTTGCTGGCAGGCGCGCCACTGGGCGCCTTGTTCGCCCTGCTGCATGGCGCGGGCAATGGCATCCTGACGATTGCCAAGGGCGTGCTGCCCCTGGTGCTGTTCGGACCGCAAGGCTATGGCCTGCGCCAGGGCCTGCTCATGGTGCCCGCACGCTTCGCGCAAGCCCTGGCGCCGCTGGCCTTTGCCTTGGCCCTCGACCACTGGGGCGGCCAGGCTTTGTGGCTCAGCGCCGCGCTGGGTGGCCTGTCCCTGTGCGCCCTGCTGGCCCTGCCCAGCCCCAAGCGACTAGGCTGAGGCCGCCACGCTGGCTCAGACGCTGGCTGTGCTATGCAAGGCGCTGCGCGCCAAAGCCTGCACCTCGCGGGGCGAATGTGTTTTCAGACGGTGATCGCTCCAGACCTGCCGCCAACGCCGGGCACCGCCCTGACCGCTGCGCAGCCCCAGCATGTGCCGGGCAATGGTCGCCCAGGGCACGCCCGCAACGGCCTGCCGCTCCATGTAAGCGACCATCTGGTCTTCTACCTGGTCCCAATTCAAGCCGCGATCGGGCTCACCAAAAAACTCGGCATCCCACGAGGCCAGCCACCAAGGATGGTGGTAGGCCTGCCGGCCGATCATCACGCCATCGACCTGCTGCAAGTGCTGGTGAACCTGCTCGCTGCTGGTGATGCCCCCGTTGATGATCAACTCCAAAGCCGGAAAATCCTGCTTGAGGCGATACACCCATTCGTAGCGCAAGGGCGGAATCTCGCGATTTTCCTTCGGACTCAGACCGTCCAGCCAGGCGTTGCGGGCATGCACGATGAAGGTCTCACAGCCGGCCTGACTGACCTGACCGATGAAGTCGCGCACGAATTCATAGCTTTCGATGCGGTCGATCCCGATGCGGTGCTTGATCGTCACAGGCAGGCTCACTGCATCGCGCATGGCCTTGACGCCATCGGCCACCGTGGCCGGCTCAGCCATGAGGCAGGCCCCAAAAGCGCCCCGTTGCACCCGCGGACTGGGGCAGCCACAGTTGAGGTTGATCTCGTCATAGCCCCATTGCTCACCCAAGCGGGCCGCCCGCGCCAAGTCTTGCGGCTCACTGCCGCCCAGCTGCAGCGCCACCGGATGCTCGGTCTCATTGAAGTTCAGGTGACGGGGTACATCGCCATGCAGCAGCGCACCGGTGGTCACCATCTCGGTGTAGAGCAGCGCCCGTCGCGAAAGCAGACGATGGAAATAACGGCAATGACGGTCCGTCCAATCCATCATCGGCGCGACACTCATGCGCGAGGCGGGCAAGGGTTGGGGGGACGCAGAGGCGGTCATGAATGGGCTCAAAGCCTGATCACCGTGTCGCTGTACCGGGCGACCATGGCATCGTTCGTCATCAATCGCATCGGCTCGGTCAATGCCTGCGCCACCAACATCCGATCAAAAGGATCCTGATGGTGTGCCGGCAAGTCCTGCAGTGCGAGAACATGCGCCGCATCAAGAGACAGTATCCGATAGCCCGCCGCTTTGAAATACGACAAAGCCTGCTGGCTGGACACTGGCATATCGCCCCTGCCCAGGCCGTGTTTGATGGCGATTTCCCACAGGCTAACCACGCTGACCCAGATCACCGCGGTCGGCTCCTGAATCAATTGGCGCGCCCGCCCCGTCAAGCGTTCGCTGTCGGTAATGGCCCATAAAGCCACATGGGTGTCCAACAAGAGGTTCACGGCTTCAAGCCAAACAGGGCGGCCACTTCGGCGTTGTGCGCGTCGATGTCGTCGGGAACTTCAAACTGACCCTTGGCCACCCCCAGGCGCATGCCGATGGGCGCATCCCCCATCGCCACCAAGCGGGCGGCGGGGCGCCCGTTACGAGCAATGACGATCTCTCGCTCCTGACCTTGCTCGATCACGTCCACCAAATGCGACAGTGTCGACTTGGCTTGCAGCATGTTGACAGATTTCATGATAAACCCCGATTGCCTTAGTCTAGTCTAGCTAAACAAAAGATGCAAACTCGGCGTCATCCAAACCGGCTGTCATCTCACCTCTGGCAGTCAATCTGATCAGAGCTCGCGTTGTCGGCAAGGTGCGCCTGGTTGGCCTGGCCCCAGCCGCCCAAAGCCTGGTCAGTGAGCCAAAATACAGTTGGCGCGATAGATCAGATCAACGGTATTGGCAGGAGTCATCTCAGGCGCACGTGCGCCGACCCGGTCAGCATAAGCGGCAGTTCGGGCCCAGGCGTCCCCCATCGCGTGGCTCCAATCTTTGCGATGGCCGGATGTCGGCAAGTCGCCTCAAGCCAGGCCGATCTGGTCGACTTCGGTCTTCAGACTGAGTCGATCGAGCTTATCGATTGGCAAAGCCAGCAGCAGGCTGATGCGCCGGTTCAGCACCACAAACGCGTCAGCGAAAGCCTTGGCCATCTGCTCAGGCGAGCCGCCGACCTGCACAGGGTCGGCTACACCCCAATGCGCGGAAATGGGCTGACCCGGCCAGGTCGGGCAAACCTCTGCCGCCGCCCGGTCGCAAACGGTGAACACGAAGTCCATGACCGGCGCCTGCGGCAGGGTGTACTCCTGCCAACTCTTGCTGCGCAAGCCCACCGTGTCGTAGTGATGCCGGGTCAACAAACTCAAGGCCATCGGATGAACCGCTCCTGCGGGGTGACTGCCCGCACTGAAGGCCCGCATCCGCGGCCCGCCCATCTGCCTCAAGCAGGCCTCAGCCAGGATGCTGCGCACGGAGTTGGCGGTACAGAGAAAAAGGACGTTAAAGGTCTTGACACTCATCAGGGACTCCCGGCTGGACACATGACAAGCAAAGAGGGGCAGATCCGTGCAGGGCTGGCCCTGGCGGCAGTTGTCTGACAGATAAGCCAGTAACTGATTCATGTGAGGCAGATGCGCGCGGTAGATCAGACTCTTGCCGTCTCGCTCCTGGCCGACGAGGTCCGCATGAAGCAATTCCTTGAGATGAAACGACAAAGACGAGGGCAGCACATTCAAGCCCTCGGCCAGTTCGCCAGGCCGCATGCCGTCCAAGCCTGCGACCACCAGACGCCGAAAAATCGCCAGCCGCGTCCCTTGGGCCAGCGCGGCCAAGGCCTTGATCGCCTGAGCCTCATTCATGGACTGAACGTCCCTCAGGCTCGGCCTGCGCAGGCAAAAACCAGGTCAGCACCGCGCAGACGGCCAGCATCAAGGCCGACCCCACCAGGGCGTACAGCAGCCCCCCCCACTGGTAGAGCAGGCCCGACAACAAGGTGCCGAGGAAACGCCCGAGGGCGTTGGCCGCATAGTAAAAGCCCACGTCCTCCGCAGCCTTCTCGCTGCCGGCATATGCCAAGATGAGATAGGAATGCACCGATGAGTTGACCGCAAAGGCAAAGCCGAACACCGCCAGGCCACCGATCACCACCCATGGCGCATGGCCCACCTGCCAGACCAAGGCCAGAGCCATACCGGCCGGAACCACAGCCAGCACAGCCGACCACGCGCGGGCAGCCGGCACCTCGGTGCTCAGGCCGTCGGCGCTGCGCTTGACCCACCGTGGTGCCATGGCTTGCACCACGCCATAGCCGATGGTCCAAACCGCCAGGAACGAGCCGACCATCGTGAAGGTCCAACCGGCCGAATAAAGAAAAACCGGCAGACTTACCACGAACCAGACATCGCGGGCGCCAAACAAGGCCACCCGCGCCGCCGCCAGCACATTGATGCCCGCACGCTTGGCAAAGAGTTCGCGCGCTGTGGCCGACGCGCGTGCCTTGCCCATCAGACGCGGCAAGGACAGCAGCACACCCAAGAGCACCAAGCCCAAGAGCGCCGCCATGGCCCACAGCGAGCCCTGAAAACCGAGGGTTTGCAGCAGCAGTCCGCCGGCAAAAAAGCCCAGTCCCTTCATGGCGTTCTTGCTGCCGGTGAACCAGGCCACCCACTTGAA
>JAXITB010000240.1:0-4840 GCA_034680305.1 Polaromonas sp.
CCAGGGCCAGCGGCAAAATGGTCTTGGCAGCGAAGTAGAGGTAGCGGGCATCTTCCCGTGCGATGCCGGCCTGCAGAAATTTCAGACGCAAGGGCGAATGCTGCCACGGCCCGTCTGGCAAAGACCAACGCGCCAGCGGCTCGGCCCATCGCACCGCCCGCCAACGCCATCCGGGCCGACCGCTGGCTGGCGCCAGGCCCGCCAGGGTGCGCTGCGTCCGGCTTGGCGCCCACCAGAGGTATGCCCCCCACAGCGCCAAACCCACCGATAAAAAAACCAAGACGGGGATCAACAGCATATAGGTCCCTTCAGACGCGGATACGCACAATGCGTGCAATCAAAATCACGCCCAGCAACATCAAGCCCAACATCCACTTGAGCAGGGTGATGCCAATCGGGTCGGTCCACAGCGGCTGCATGAAGCGGGGGTTGAAAACAGCCAGCAGCCCCCCCAGTACAAAAGGCAGCAGCACCAGAATCCAGGCCGACAAACGGCCCTCACTGGAGAGCACGCGCACCCGAGCCAGCAGACGCAGGCGTGCGCGAATGAGCTGGGCCAGCTTGCCCAGCACCTCGGCCAAGTTTCCGCCCGACTCCCGCTGGATCTGCACGGCCACGACGAAGTAGCGCAAGTCGGTCAGAGGAACCCGCTCGATCAGATGGGTCAAGGCCTGCTGCAAGGTCAAGCCAAAGTTGACCTCCTCGTGCACCATGCGCAACTCGCTGGCCATCGGCTCGTTCATCTCCTGACCAGCCATCTGCAAAGCCGACGACAAGGCGTGACCGGCGCGCAGCGCCCGGGTGAGCATGTCCAGCGCGTCAGGCAGTTGCTCCTGCAACTGGCGCAGCCGCCGCTGGCGCCGCAGCAGCAGATGGGCCCAGGGCAGCAAGCCGACCGCTCCTCCTGCGGCCAGGGCCAAGATCCAGGCCGATCCAAACAGCTTGAGCAGCAAAGCAGTGACCAGCGCAGCCAACACCGCCAGCGCCAGCCACTGGCCCGCCTGCCAACGCAAGTCGGCCTGCAGCAGCAGGCGCTCCAGGGCGCTGCGGGCGGGCAGTTGCTGCAGCCAAGCCCCCAGCGGACCGGCCGCCGCACTGGCCCGCGATGCCGCCGCACGGGCCCGGTCGCGCTCATGGCTCAGG
Organism: Polaromonas sp.; assembly: GCA_034680305.1. Taxonomy (GTDB): domain Bacteria; phylum Pseudomonadota; class Gammaproteobacteria; order Burkholderiales; family Burkholderiaceae_C; genus Polaromonas. The sequence goes on from JAXITB010000240.1 coordinate 1,144, forward strand.
GCTTTCAAGCGCTGACTCAGTTGACGGGCCTGGGCGCCAAAGGCCGAACGCCAAAGCAGATAAAGGCCCTCCAGCAGAAGCAGAAGGGCGACAAAAACGGCCACAGCCGTGACGATGGCCGGCGTACCCAGGTTGCTCATGTCTGGCTCCCCCACTGCGGTACGCGGGCTGGGTCAAACAGGCCGTCCGGCAAGCTCACCCCAAAGGCCTTGAGTCGCTCCATGAGCTGGGGTCGCACGCCACTGGCCACGAAATGCCCAATCACCGCGCCGTCTGAGCCCACGCCGATTTGGCGAAAGCCAAAAATCTCCTGCGAACTGATGACCTCGCCCTCCATGCCGGTCAGCTCTTGGATACTCGTGATCTTGCGACGGCCATCGATCAAGCGCAGGGTCTGAATTACCACTGAAATGGCGGCGGCCGTCTGCTGCCGGGCTGCGCGCGCGGGCAGCCCGGCCATGGCGATCATGTTCTCCAGGCGCGACAGCGCATCGCGCGGGGTATTGGCGTGGATGGTGGTCATCGACCCCTCATGGCCGGTGTTCATGGCCTGCAGCATGTCCAGCGCCTCGGCGCCACGCACCTCGCCAATGACGATGCGATCGGGCCGCATGCGCAAGGCGTTACGCACCAGGGCCCGCTGGGTGATCTCGCCCTGGCCCTCCACATTGGCAGGCCTGGTTTCCAGTCGCACCACATGCGGCTGCTGCAGCTGCAACTCGGCCGCGTCTTCAATGGTCACCACCCGCTCGCCGGGCGAGATATAGCCCGACAAGATGTTGAGCAAGGTGGTCTTGCCCGAGCCGGTGCCGCCAGAAATCAGCAGATTGACCTTGGCCTGCACCAGACCTTCCAGAAACAAGGCCATGTCGGGCGTCAGGCTCTGAAGCGCATCGCCAGTGAGCTTGTCCATCTTCAGGGGAACATGAGCGAAGCGGCGGATCGACATCACCGCGCCATCAATGGCGACCGGCGCAATGGCCACATTCACCCGCGAGCCGTCGGGCAGTCGGGCATCGACCATGGGGCTGGACTCATCAATGCGTCGGCCCACCCGGGAGACGATCTTGTCGATGATGCGCATCAGATGGGCTTCGTCCTGGAAGGTCACCGGCGTCAGTTCCAGACGGCCCCGACGTTCAACGTAAACCTGATGCCAGGCATTGACCAAAATGTCGGACACACTGGGGTCAGCCATCAGCAGCTCCAGCGGTCCAAAGCCCATCATCTCGTGCTGGATGTCACGGATCAAGTGGCGGCGCTCGGCCTCATTGACGGCCACCGGCTCCTCCTGCAGCAAGCGCTCGATCAGGCGAGCGATCTCTTGGCGCAGCAGCTCCGGGGGCATGGCTTCAAGCGCCCCCAGATCGAACTGCTCGACCAGGCGCATGTGCAGGCGGCCTTTGATGATCTGATACCGGTCGACGGGGCCTTCGGGCTCGCTGGCCGGCGCTGGCGCTGCAGCGGCTCGAACAAGCGATGCCACGGGCACGCGAAACTTCTCTCGCAAAGACAAGGCGGGGCTGGGTGAAGGGCTCATGCGTCAGGCGCGGTAAAACAAGCGACCGAGCAGACTGCGCGTGGCCTGCGGACGAGGACTGAGGCTGCGAGCCAACTCAGCCAAATGCCGGGTCACCGCACTGGAGCGGGCCAGCGCCAGCAAGGCCGTGCCCCGGTTGACCGATTCGCTGACCTCCCGGTAGGCGTTGGCCACCGCGCGCACCTGGCTCACACCCAGGGTCTGCTCAATGTCCTGCAGACCAATGTCAGAGCCCCGCTCATACCGGTTAACGATCCAACCGATTTTCTCTTCGGGGTAGCCCAAAGTCTGAAACACCTGCTGCAGCCGCCGCGCATTGCGCACCCAGGGCAGGCTCGCTTGCATCACCACAAAAAGCTGATCGGCCAGGTCCATCGCACGCAAGGTCAGCGGATCCAGGTGCCGCTCCAGATCGAGCAGCACAAAGTCATAGTGACGCAGCGCCAGCCGCACGATGGCCTCGACATGCTCGGGCTTGACCTCCATGGCGTCGGCAAAAGCCAGCGGTGCGGCCAACACAGTCAGCCGATCGCTGATGCGGGTGGTGCAAGCCGCCAGAAAGGCCGCATCGAGCCGGTCGATGTCGCGAGCCACATCGGTGATGCCCAAGGCCGCCGGCTGCTCACGCAGCAGGGACAAGGCGTCCCCAAACTGCAGATTCAGGTCGATCAAAAGCACGGATTGGTCCAGGGCCAATTGGTAAGCCAGGTTGGCCGCGATGAAGGAGGCCCCGCTGCCTCCCTTGCAAGACACCAAGGCCAGCAGCCGGCCGCGTTTGGCACGCTCAGCGCCCTGCAGCCGCTTGTGCACTCGGTCAATGGCCATCAGCAGCGACGCCGGCGGCGGTGGCGAAGGCAGGACCTCCCGCACACCGGCACGCATGGCACGCAAAAGAAACTCGGGCGATTGTTGAGCGCAGAGCATGAGCACGGCCAGGCGGGGATGGTCCGCCGTGACCTGCTCGACCGGGGCCAGCTCGTCCGGATCTCGCCCCATGCCATCGACCAGCACCACATCGGGGTCATGCTCACGCACCACCTCGGCCAGGCGGCTGCGTCCGCCCTCGATCTGCACGATCTCATGGGGCTGGCCCTCATGCAGCGCCTGGGTGGTCGGGCCCTGCAGCACCTGGGCCATTTCGGCCAGATGAACTTTGCTCGGTGAAATGATGGCGATTTTCATGGGGACGCTTTCAGAGGGATGGCTTCACAGGGCACACAGGGCAGCACTCAAGGGGTCTTGGCGCATGGCTTCCCGAGTCGACTCGGCGGTGATCGAGGCAAGAGCGATGGCAGCCAGGCGCTCGCGCCCGACGATGGGCGAGATCCACTGGAACTGCAGACCGGTCACGCGCAGACGCAAGGACTCGCAGTCACCGGTGGTGCAACCGGCTGGCGACCAGTCAACGGCCACCGTCGAGATGGCTGGCACCATGCGCTGCATGAGGGCACGCACCTCGGCCAGTCGGGTGGTGTCGTCACAAACGGCGGCGTAGCGTGCACCGGCTCGCGCGGCCTCCTGCGCCGCGTTCCAGGTGTAGAGCAGGCGCGTGAAGTCCAGCAGCCCCAGCACAAAGGTGAGGAAGACCAGAAAGACCAGTGCGAACTCGACCACAGTGGCACCCTTCTGCTGTTGGCGGCTGGCCATCAGCACACAATGCCGCAAGATGCGGCCCGAACGGTGGCACTGATTTCGCCAAAGGTGATGCGCCCGAAAGGCAGACCCCACCAAGAGGCCACCAGCGAGTCGAAGGGATAGCTTGGCACCGATACGGTAACGAGGGCCAGGTTGGCCTGACGCTGCCACTGGACCTGCACGCTCTGAGCGGCCGTCAAATCAGACAGCTGGTAGGGTCCGCTGCCCAAGAGATTGCCATGCAAAACCAGATTGCGCGCCTGCGCCTGCCCGGTGCCGGGCGTCTGAACCGACAGGTACCGGGCCGCCTCGCGCACCGACTGCGCCAGAACCTTGTAATGCCACAAGGCACGGCCAAGCTCGGTGACCGTCAGGGTGAGCACCAGCAGCGTCGGCAGCACGAGTGCAAACTCGACCAGAGCGGCACCCCTTTGTCGGCGGGTCTTGGGAAATGGGCGTGCGCGCATGGCTTATCTCACCAAAGTGGCCACCAGCGGGCCATTACTGCCACCGGGCAGACCG